>SLGY01000084.1 GCA_007136425.1 Kiritimatiellia bacterium | reverse complement strand
TTGTTTCATTTACGTTGGACTTCGAGAACGACACCTACTCCTACCGGGTGGATTCGCCGACGCAGGGGTCGAACGAGGTCGATGGCCAGCCCATCGACCACGACATCGGCGAACTGCAGGGTGTAAACCTGATTCATCGGGACGTGGGCGCGGCGCTGGACCTGACGATGTATGTGGATGATTTTTCGATACGGGAAAGCGCCGAAGCGGTGCGACCGGCTCTGCGGTTCGGCCCGGCGCCCGCCGCCGATGCGATTCTTCTGGAATGGGATTCATCCGCGGGCGAGGCGTATCGCGTGGAAATCTCGCCGAGTCTGGTGTTTCCCGACTGGGATCTGCTGGAGGAAGTCACCTCGACCAATGACGTAACGCAGTGGCTGTATGAGATTCCCGAGCCCGATGCGTTGGGCTTCATCCGGTTAATGGAGGCGGAGTGATCGTTCATGCAGTCCTGATCCGTGCAATAGGCTTATGAAAGTGCGTGCATATTCCCTGTTTTGTTCGGCTCCGCTCAAGGCGGTCATGCTTATTCTGGCGCTCGCGGCCGGTCCCGCGAAGGCGTCGATCGACCTGTCCGGACTGGAGGTGCATCCGTCGCCGGTGGCTGCGGGTGAGGAGCTCACGCTTACCGTGGAATTCGACGGCGCGCATGCCGTAGACGCCTCCCGGTTGCGGGCGACGATTATCAACCCGGACGGTGGCGATACGCATTGGTTCTCGTCGTGGACGGAAGTCGGTGCGGATCGTTTTGAGAGTTCAATCACGGTTCAGCCGAATGCGGTGGAAGGAACATGGCGGGTGTACACTGTTCTGGCTTATGACACGCACGGGAACGGAAAGTTCTTTCGTGACGGTACGGATTTTGTCAGGACCTTTCAGGTGACCGGTGAGGCGCCTGATGATACGCCCCCCGTGTTGACCGATGTTTCCGTCGATCCCGTCGTTGTTGTCCAAGGGGCGCAAACGCGAATTGCGATTACCTTGGAGGACGCGCCGGCGGGCGTGAACTGGGACAAGGTGCGGGGGTATCTGCGTAATCCTGCCGGGGGCATGCATTGGTTGACCGGATGGGAGGCGACCGGCGAACCCGACACGCGCGATGTCGCCTTTTCATTGCCTTCGGATGCGCTGATCGGGACATGGACGTTATCGCACCTGATGGCCTATGACGAAGCGAATAATGCGCGTTGGTTTTATGAAGGGGTAGATTATTCGGCCTCTTTTCAAGTCGAACCCCGCCTGCAGATTGTGCAGCAGCCTTCGGACCAGGTGGTCCTGGAAGACGAGGTGGCGTCGTTCGAGGTTCAGGCGATCGGGGCTGAGCCGTTATCCTATCAATGGTTTCGTGATGGCGTTCCTATTCCCGGCGCAACCCAGACGGCGTTGACACTGCCTGGCGTGACGCTCGGGGATGACGGCGCACTCTTTCATTGTGAGATCAGCAACGAGTATGAAACGCTGGCAACCGCCGAGGCGCGGCTTACCGTGGTTGCTCGCGACGCCCCCACGTTTACGCAGCCCCCGCAAGACCAGCGCGTGTTGGAGGGGTTCGCGGCAGTCTTCGAGGTCGAGGCGTTCGGGCCGGAACCGATTACCTATCAATGGCAACGCAATGGAGCGGATGTGGCGGGAGCGCAGTCGCCCGTACTGCAAATCGATGAAGTCTCCCCCGCCGATGACGGCGCCGTGTTCCGCTGTTTGGCGGCCAATGAGTTTGGGGTCACCACCAGCGCGGTAGCCGTGTTGACGGTAAACGAACATCCCGAGGGCTGGGCGTATCGGACGCAGGTTTCCCTGAGCGGTTACGAACAGGACGAAGTGCTCACCAACTTCCCCGTACTGCTCCGTTTGAACGAGGCGTGGCCGGGCTTTCGCTATGCCCAGGTCGCCGATGCGGCGGGTGGTGATGTGCGTTTCCGGGACGCCAACGGCGACGACTGGTTAAGTCATGAGGTGGAGTCGTGGAACATATCAGATGATTCTGATATATGGGTGCGTGTGCCCCGTATTGAAGGGCCGGACACCTTTATCTGGATGTATTGGGGGAATCCCGAAGAGACCGACCCGCCGGCCTATACCGACGATGGATCCACATGGATTGAAGATTATCTTGCGGTCTGGCATCTGGACGACGGAGGAACGGATGCCTCGCCGAATGATATTCATGCCGCAAATGACGGCGCCGTGCCCGTCGACGGCGTGGTTGCCGGGGCGCACCGATTTGACGGCCTCAACAACCATATGTCGACAACCAACTTTCAGCCGGATGGATCGGTAACCGTGTCCATGTGGTTGAATATGGATGAGCAAACCTCCGGGGGATCCGTGTGGCGCACGATCCTGGCCAATTCCGCCGTGGACACGATGGGCTTTTATCTGACGGCGCGACGCGAGAACACAACGGGTGAACTCACCTTGAAGATCGGCACGGACACCGGATTCGAGAACATCGAGTTCGGGGATCTTGGCACCGGTGTCTGGCGGTATGTGGCCTTCACCTATGACGAGGAAGAAACGCGGCTGCGCACCTTTATCGACGGTTCGCCGGCGTTTAATGGAACGGGCTATGCGAATATCGCCAATGAGGATGTCTGGATCGCCGGCGAGCCGGCGGACGCCAGTCGGCGTTACAGGGGGGATCTGGACGAAATCCGTATTTCAGACCGGCCCCGGACCCCGGGCTGGATCTGGGCGAAATGGCGCAATCAATCGGACCCCGACACCTTCATCGAGATCGCGCCGATTACGTTTCCCGATCAGCCCTTTGTGGACAATGCCATGGGCGCTACGGACGTGACGCGGAATGCCGCTTGGTTGAATGGCGACTTAATCTCTACCGGGGCAGCACCCACGTCCGTTCGATTGTACTGGGGGGAATCCGACGCAGGGACCAATAGCGGGGCTTGGGATCAGGTCGTGGATATGGGCGAGCAGGAGGCGGGTCCGCTTGCGCTCGAAGTCGATAACCTGTCCGACGGCACCACTTACTATTATCGTTTCCATGCCTCGAATGCGTTTGGTGCGGTATGGAGTCCCGATACCGCCGTATTCACGACCCCGTCCTTATCGCCCGAGATCACGGAACAGCCCGAGCCGGTGCATGTTGATATCGATGAGCCTGCCATGTTTAGTGTCACCGCTTCCGGCGAGGAACCGTTGTATTATCAATGGCGAAAGGACGGCGCGGAATTGCCCGGTGCGACGGATCCCGCCTTGGTCTGGCCGTCGGCCACGCGAGCCGAGGATGGAAGCTGGTTCCAGGTCGAGGTGTCGAATGCGTTCGGCGCCGTCGTCAGTGATGAAGCGCAATTGACCGTGCAGCGATTATATACCAGCCGTGGTTTCGAAGCGCCTTTGTACGAGCTTGGAAGCATTGTGAATCAGGATGGAATCGGCGGAAGTTGGTTGCAATGGAACGCAAGCGATGGGAACTTCGGCCAACCGTTATGGGCGCGTGTTCAGACGAATACGGTTTTTGCCGGTCGGCAGGCGCTGGCCCTGACCAATGCCGGCGAACGGGTGATTGCGCGTCGTCTTTTCTCTCCTGCGCTGGACGATACCATGCAGTATCATCATGCATGGATCCGCATGGCTCCGTCACCCGGCGAGGTTGACGTCTTCCGTATTGTGCTGCGCTGGGGCGACAATAACAGGTTGTTCCCCGTAACCTCGGACGGCAGCGCGATGTATGACAACGCGGATCCGGACGCCCGCGTCGCCTTCATGCCGGGGGCTTGGAATCGCGTTGTTATCGGGCTGGACGCCTCCGCGCAAACCTATTCGCTGTTTGTCAATCAGTTCACGAACTTCATCACGGGCTCCATCCCGGCAGGGTCCGTCACGTCCTGGGAACTGGATTACAGCAGTACGGCGTCATTGACGGAAGGGTTCGGGGCGTTTGTGGATGACTTGTACGTGGACGATCAGAATCCGCTCATGGCGCTTGAGCCGGTGATCTTATCGGAGCCGGAAAGTCGCACGGTGGTGGAAGGGGAGACGGCCACGTTCGAGATCACCTATGCCGGTGCGGAACCGCTGGCGGTGCAATGGAGAAAGGACGGGGACCCGATTCCCGGAGCGACCAATGACGTACTGCATGTCGGCCCGGTATCTCTCGCCGACAGTGGCAACGAATATGTATGTGTTCTTTCCAATGACTATGGCGTTGTGACCAGTGCGGCGGCCGTTTTGTCCGTCACCATATCGCCCGATGTTCTTTTTGATTCGGTCGGCTTTGAGCCGCCGCTGTACTCTGTGGGTTCGGTAGTGGGGCAACACGATGCGGAGGGTAGTTGGCTGCAGTGGAACCCGTCGGACGGCAATTTCGGGCAGCCCGATTGGACGATGATCCAGACGCAAAAGGTGTTCGCCGGGGAGCAGGCGCTGGCGTTGACCAATGCCGGGGAACGTGTGATTGCGCGACGCCTCTTTTCCCCGTCCATTACGAACGACGTGCACTATTATGACGCCCGCATATGGACCTCGGGCGATCCCGATGAAATCAACCTGTGCCGCATCGTATTGCGCTGGTCCGGGGGCAGTCGCCTGTTCGTATTCCAGTCCTCGGGCGCCTATGTTTATGATAATGCCGATCCCGACTTGCGCGCATCGTTTGTCACCGGGGCATGGAACCGGATTGTCATTCGCGTCGATCGATCCGCCGGCGACTATACGTTTTTTGCCAATCAATCGACCAACTACTTTTCCGGACCGTTGACCACGCAGCCCATTGCCTCGTGGGAGTTGGATTATGAAAGCACGGCGGCGGCTCCGTCCGGTTTCGGCATCTTCATCGACGACTTGCGGGTGACCGTGTCGGATCCGCTGGACGGTGCGGCGGGTGCGATGTCGCCGGCGGGCGCGACCATTCGAGCGGTACGGCCGGTGGACCCGGAGGTGGGCGATCGCTATGACATGCAGTGGAACACCTTGCCTGGAAAGGTGTATCTGGTTGAGCGGACGCCCAGCTTGATAAAACCCGAATGGGAGGTCTTGGACGAGTTTAAGAGTGACGGACATGAAACCCATTGGGTTTATGACAGGCTGGATGATTACCCGTCCGGATTTCTTCGGTTGCGCGAACGGGACGAATAGGCGCACAGGAGTTGAATGACAACATGTAAGGAGAAAGTAATGAGCAGCAAATGGATAACTCGGGCGGTACTGATTTTCTGCATGGGCACGGTCGCCGGCACGCGGACGGAAGCCTTTGAAGACTGGATGATGGATTATTCGGCGTTGACGTTGGATACGTTGCCGCCGCCGGCCATGGTTATCGAACGGGTAATAGAAGCGGCACCTTTTTCCGCCGCGCGCATGGAGCGTTGGGAGCGACGTATACGCCGATCCGCTCTATTGCCGCAGTTTCGTATTGATTATGTCATGCGCGAAATCCCCATCCATCATTATGCGCCGAACACGGTGACGGAACGCATACATGAACGTGGCGGCGGGCAGACTCGCACAGACACCGTTGTCGAGCGCGGCGGGGGACAAACACAGAGCGAGGCCCTCACGTATGATACGGAACGGATCGGCGGAGGGCCCGACCAGAGTTTTGTCGAAACACGCAGGCAGGATCGGGATATTCACACCGACCGGCATACGTTGCATCGGGATATTGACACGCACATTCAAGGGCATGACCTACATCGTACCATGGTACGCGAAGGTCAGGTCTTTCCTACCGGCCAGGAACTGGAATGGGCGAATGAATGGCGCGCCATGGTGCTGTGGGACCTGTCCCGGCTGGTCTTTCATCATGAGGAAACACGAGCGGTGGATGTGCAGGTGCGCGAGTCCAACCATCGGAGGGTCCTGGTCGGCGAGGTGGCGCGTCGCTATGGAGAGCTCCGTGAGGCGTTGACCAATCTGGAGCGCGATCCCGATGACATGCGATGGCAGACGGTCCGTCTGGTCGAGGCCTCGTTCCTTGACGCCATGTCGGACTACTTTATTACGGACTACATTCAGATGAAGTTGCTGGATCAGGATGTGGCCGAAGAGCACCGGCGGATACGGCGGGCCATCGAAGAGCGCCGCCCCGATGCGGTGGTCCCGCCGCGCGAACTGCCCGTCCCGGAAGACGATGATTTTTATGACGACAATGACCGCCGGCCGACGGATCCGGAATTGCTGCGCGAAATATTTGACGACGACATAATGGATATGGACGACCGGCAATACTACGATGACCTGTACGACTTGGAGAGTCGCTGATGAGGGCGTGCACCTGCCGTCGTATAGCGGGGATCCTGGCTGTCTTGTGCGGGATCACCCTTCAAGCGGATGCGGACCCCCGCTTTGCGGATGCGGGTACGGTCATCCTGGAAGACGGTTACGCGGACCAGCCCTATGTCGTGCAACTGCATGACGGGCGCTGGTTATGTGTGACCACCGTCAGCCCGACCGTCGAAAACGCGCCGGAACGCCATCTGGTGTTGTCCTGGAGCGACGATCAAGGTCAGACGTGGACTGAGGCGGCGCCCGGTATCGAACCGCCGGACGAAATGCGTCAGCCTTCATGGGCGACGCTTTTTGTCAATGAATTCGGCCGGGTCTATGCATTCTACAATCTGAACCGGAAAGAGGGCCCCGGCATTGTTTATGCCTACCGGTATTCGGATAATCATGGCCAAACGTGGTCCGAACGCCGCTATCTGCCAATACGCCAAACCGCCATCGACCGGGCGTTCGAGAATGCCTCGTCCTGGGGTATTGACCCTCCGCAAAAGATCGGGGAACACGTTTACTTCGCCTTCTCGAAGTATGGCGGGCCGAACCGACAAGGCGAGGGGTGGGTGGTCCGTTCACCGAATCTGTGGTCGGAGCGAAATGCCGACGAGATTGTCTGGGAGATGTGGCCGGAAGGCGATTACGGTGTCCGATCAGAGCGTGTCGGCTATCTTCAGGAAGAGCATAATCTGGTACCGCTTTCCGACGGCACGCTCTATATGGCCGCGCGCTCGTTGGAAGGGTACGTGGTGGACACCGTCAGTCACGATCAAGGAGAGACGTGGACCGAACCTGATTTCGCCACCTATGCCGACGGGAAACGTCGTATCAAGAATCCCCGCGCTTTGGCGCGGGTCTGGCGTTGTGAAAACGGCCACTACCTGTTGTGGTATCACAATCATGATGGACGCGACGTGGTGGAAAGGAACAAGAATCGTACCCCGGCCTGGGTGTCGGGGGGCGTAGAGCGCGACGGGCATATTCACTGGTCGCAGCCGGAGATACTGCTTTACACGTTCGATCCGCCCTATAATTCGGGCATGAGTTATCCGGACCTGATTGAGGCGGACGGCCGGTATTGGGTGACGCAGACGGATAAGAAAGTGGCGCGTATCAGCGAGGTGGACCCGGAACTCCTCGAAGGGCTTTGGAACCAGTTTCACGCCGCCGACGTGACGGATCATGAGCTGTTGTTCGAAACGTCCGGCCCGGATGACGGGGAAGGACTTGACCTGCCGTCCGTGGCGGCTGACGGGGCGTTCACATTGGAAATGTGGGTGCGGCTCGATGATCTTGCCGATACCGCGATTTTGCTGGATGCCCGGGAGCGTGATCGGATGGGGACCCCGGGCCGCGGCGTGGTGGTGGAATCGACCGGACGCGGGACCTTGCGTTTCGAAATGAACGACCGGCGCCGCTCCGCAATTCTTGAACTGGATGACGGGTTGTTGACGGCGGGCAAAAAGCATTATGTGGCATTCATCGTTGACGGACAGGCGCGCATCATTACCGCCGTGGTGGATGAACGGCTATGCGATGGCGGCGAGGAACGGCAATACGGTTGGACACTTTTTGACCAAGCGTTTGGCGATGTGTCGCCCGCAGGCGGATATGTCGTGGATGCGTCCGTGAAGCAGTTGCGAATCTACGGGCGCGCGCTTCGTACGTCTGAAGCGATTGCGCAGTATCGCCACGGGATTTCGGCCTCGGAATAAGCTTGTGATTTTCTTGTTATGAACTACAAAAGAGAGGTTATGAACACGAAGAACGGGAACGGCGGTGAAATGCCGGCGGGAAACGGCGATTTCCAAACGCTGGCAAATAAGATCTACGTTAATCTGCAAGAAGAGATTGCCAGCGGCGATCTCCCTTCCGGCACGCGCCTGGTTCGCCGGACCTTGGCCAAGCGGTTTAACGTCAGCCCGATTCCTGTGACGGAAGCCTTGTACCGTCTGGAACAGGACGGGTTGGTCGAGAGCGCGCCCATGTACGGCGCGCGGGTCAAGGTGTGGACCTTGGAAGCGTTGAAGAACGATCAGGTCCTTCGCGAAGCGCTGGAATGCCAGGCCGCGCGCTTGTGCGCGGAGCACGCGTCCGACGCGCAGCTTGCGAGCTTGATGAAAATGGCGAAGGACCTTGACGCCATGATCAGAAAGAAGGACACCGATCCGCGCGAGGGCATGCATCGACACCTCGAATTCCATCTGGCGATCGCCCGATTCGGGGGGTACCAGTCCATTGAGCATGAGGTGCACCGAATCTGGCGGCGCCGTCTTATGCGCTGGAACTGGTTGAGCGCGAAATCGCTGAAGATTCCTGCGGATTGGCATCAACAATTGGTGCGTGTGCTGACGAAAAGGGATGCGAAGGCCGCGGAAGACAAGATGCGCGAGCATGTCCGTTACGGGCAGGACTACGATTCCGAACTGCTGAACCAGGCGCAGGCCGACTAGGAAGATATCCAAAAACACACAGTGAGGCGGACTTGGACCCTGGTGATATGTCAAATATGCCAAAAAAAGCGAAGGCGTGGCGGGTGTTGTTGACGACGACATCGTTTCAGGACACGCCGGGACCGCATCATCAACTCCTCGAATCAACCGGTTGGGAAGTCCAGACCGAACGCGGGCCGTTGCCCGAAGAGCGTATGCTTGAGTTGCTGGGTGCGTGCGACGCCGTGATTTGCGGCGATGACGACTACACCGCGGCGGTCATGGACAAGGGACTGCCGCGCTTGAAGATCATCAGCAAGTACGGGATCGGGTTGGACCGTATAGATCTTCCTGCGGCGACCGAGCGCGGGGTCGCGGTAGCCTATACCCCGGGCGTCAATCACACGACGGTGGCTGAGCATGTGTTCGCACTCATGCTCGGCCGCATGCGGAACCTGGTTGAGGAAGTGAATTGCACGCGGACCGGGGAATGGAAGCGGATCACTGGGAATGAATTATGCGGAAAGACCTTGGGTATTATCGGGCTCGGCCGCATCGGCGGCGAGGTGGCCGTGCGCGCGAAGGCGTTTGGTATGAAGGTGCTCGCGCAGTCTGTGGAGTGGGATAAGGAATTTGTGGAACGAATTGGCATCCGCATGATGGTGGACGTAGAACGTGTCTTGTCGGAAGCGGACATAGTGACGCTGCACCTGCCGCTCACGTCGGACAGTCGTAACCTCCTGAACGCGGAGCGGATCGCCATGATGAAGTCCGGGGCCCTTCTCATCAACACGGCGCGCGGCGAGTTGGTGGACCGCGATGCCCTGGTCGAGGCGTTGGACTCAAGGCGCTTGGCGGGGTATTGTGCCGATGTGCTGGAAGAGGAACCGCCGCCGTTCGATCATCCGTTGCTGCGTCATCCCGGTTGTTACATCACCCCGCATATCGGGTCCCGCACGATGGAAAATGTGGAGCGTCAGGCGCGCCGCGCCATTGAGAATGTGGCGGCGTATCTGGGTGGGCACTCGGACCAAGCGGTGCTGGCCAATGCTCGGGAATTGAAAACATCTGAAGCGGCACAAGAGCAGGAGCGTGGATAATGAACACAACCGTCATTCCTTCGAAAAGAAATCAGCAACGAATATATCGTTCCACGCCGGGCATTGTCTTGGCGGCTTCGCTGGCGTTGTCGCAGCCGGCGAATAGGGAGGCTGCCGTTGCGTCACCGATTGTGCGGTCCGGCGAAAACGGCCCGCCGAACATCCTGTTCATCTATGTGGACGACGTAGGCTGGAACCATTTGAGTTCCTATGGGCAAACGCTTTTCGATACGCCGAACATGGATCGGCTGGCGGAAGAGGGCATGTTGTTTACCGATGCGTATAGCCCGGCAGCGGTCTGTTCGCCTTCGCGTTCTTCGTTGTTAAGCGGCATGTACATGCATCGGCATCAGCATTATCTCGGCTCCAACCCCCACACATGGCTGACCAATATGGAAGAGATCCGCGACTGGCGCGCAAAGATGTGGCCCCCGCCGTTCAACGCACGTCTTCCGGAAGAGTTCAAGACATTCGGCCACCCCTTACAGGATGCGGGCTATACGACCGGCTTCATGGGGAAATGGCATCTCGGCGCCCTATACACGGAGGATGTTCTCTGGCATCACCCCGAAGAAAGGGGTTTCGACGAGGGCATTATGCACAAGATGGCGGGACCCTATGTGAAGAGTCCTCAGGAACGCTACTTCTGGCCGGAGTTCTCGCTTATTCCAGAACAATATGTTGAGGACGGGACCTATCACGGAGATCTCTTGACCGATCAGGCGATAGATTTCCTGGAACGGCATAAGGATGCTGAGGACCCGTTCTTCCTGATGGTCTCGTACTTCCTGGTCCATGCGCCCTTACAAGCCCATGCTGATACGGTCCAGGAAGTCATGGATGCGAACCCGACGCTCTCGGAGGATCATGCGACCTATGTAGCCATGTTCCGTCATCTCGATGACGGCGTCGGCCGTATTCTGGATACATTGGATGAAGAAGGTTTAACGGACAACACCGTTGTGTTCTTCTCGTCAGACAATGGGGGGTACGGTATTCACGAGTTCGGCGGAAACAATTTTGGCGGAAACTTTCCGTTGCGCGGGCATAAACACACCTACTGGGAAGGCGGCATTCGCGTTCCGATGATGGTGCGCTGGCCCGGTGTCGTGACCCCCGGAACCGTGACGGACAAGCCGGTTCATCAGATTGATTATATGCCGACGTTTCTGGAAATCGCGCAGGCCGATCCGATCCCCGATCAGATCATGGACGGTATCAGCCTCGTGGATCACCTGGCCTCCGACGGCGCGGTTCGCGTGGGACGTGAAAACTTGTTCTGGCATTTTCCGGGCTATACCCAGTCGCGCAGCGGTCGCAGTTACGGGGGGTATCCCCTGCAGCGGCCGGTCAGCATCGTCCGGTCCGGCGATTTCAAGTTGCTTGAGTGGCTGGAAGACGGCGAAGTGGAGCTTTACAATCTGCATATCGACAAGGGTGAAATTCATGATCTTGCGGCCGTTCTGCCCGAGACGGTGGATGAACTGCGGCAGATACTCCATACGTGGCGAGCGGAAGAGAACGTGCACATGCCTACCGAGCGCGAACCGGAAGAGCCGGAACCCGTCGAGACAATCATGGAGCAATCGGGTGACCCGCGGGAGTCCGGCAACTGGAGTGACGACGTGCCCGCTGTGGATCATCCGGGCATTGTGCCGTCGGGCATTACCGCCACACTGAACGAAAACGATACGGTGACCTTTTCCGCGGATCTGACGATTGAGGGTGTATTCGAGCAAGCGGGCGACGGCACCTTGATTTTCGGCGCTAATTCCTCGGTCCGGATGGAGTCGGGCGGATGGCTCGGGACAGCGGCCAATCACCTGCGGTTCAACCGCGCGTCATTGACCGTCAACGGCGGGACGGTCGCCAGTGGCGGAAACATCGACTTGTATGGGACGGGCGGTCAGGCGCTGACGCTGAACAGCGGCTCGGTGACGGCGGAGGGGAACATGGTCATGAATCCCAACCTTGATGCGGATCCGGATGCGTACCGGCACCTGCTGGTCCGCTCCGGGTCCCTGACGGCCGATCATCTGAATCTCTCGGAACGCGCCTATGTATTCTTTGATGCCGCGTCCGGACATGTGTCCGTTGATGGCGTGAATTTGAGCGGTGACGCCTATATCGATTTTGTCGGTGACACGCTGGGGACCTTGACGGTAGCGGGTTTCTCGACAGTGGACTTTGAGGGGCTTTATATGGACGGACGTCTGCTCGTGAACGGGGCGAATGACGGAGACTTCGCGGATTATTTCAACGTTTCGGATTCAACGTTATCGCGCGCGCACGACGAATCGCTCAACATCATGACGCAATCCGGCGATCCGCTGGACGAGGCGAACTGGAGCGTCGCCGTGCCGACGGTCGATGTGCCGGGTACCATCCCCGTTGGTGTTACCGGTACGTTCGACGAAAGTGAGAATATCCAGTTTCCGGCGGTGCTTACGGTTAACGGTACCCTGGAGCAAGTGGGAGCAGGCGCCCTCATCTTCCAAGCCAACTCATCGGTCACGGTCGGGGAAAGCGGGTTGATCGAGACGACAAGCAGCAGCGCTCATTTTCGCATCAATCGAGGACCGCTCCTGGTCAGCGGAGGGACGGTGTCCAGCGCGGGGAACGTGGACTTATTCGGCACGGGCGTTTTTGAGTTGACCCTGCAGGGCGGCACGGTGTCGGCCGACGGGAATCTTGTCATGAACCCCAATGTTGGCGCCGACCCGGACAGCTATCGAACCATACGCATTTTCGACGGCGTCATGGAAGGGAACGAATTGCGGTTGTTTGAAAACTCTTCGCTCTACTTCGACGGTCCGGGTGGCAGTGCCGGCAGTGTATCGGTAAACAGCCTGCTCATGGAATCGAATGCGTACATCAATTTTGTCGGTGAGACCTACGGAACGCTGTCGGTCGCGGGCTACAGCGCTGCGAATTTTGAGGCGATGTATGATGCCGGACAACTTCGCTACAACGGTCAGCACGCAGGCGAGTTCTCCGACCACTTCGAAGTCGCAAACTCGACCGTCATGCGTCGGACGGACGCCGCCCAGACGTATGAAGCGTGGGCGGATGAGCAGGGTATTCCAGAAGATCAGCGGGGCTGGGATGACGATCCGTTCGGGACAGGGGTCACGAATCTCGAAGCCTATCTCACGGGCGTATCTCAACAGGAACCGGTTCGGGGCCCGCTGGAAATACATCAGGACGCCGGGCGCCCGATTCTGACGATTCCATGGCGTACGAACATCGCCGTGGATTCCTATTTTGCCGTCGAGACATCCGAAGATCTTCGGGACTGGGAGGATGGCGACCTGGACTGGGAATCCGAGCCGCTGGATTACGGCCGAGTCGAGTATCGCGGTGAACCGGGCGACGATTCTCTGTCGGGCACGCAGTTTTATCGGGCTTTTTTCGGGGTAACGGAATAGGGCGGTCGGCCCCGAAAGGATCGGCTCCCGGACCCTCAAAAAAAGGCAAAAAAGATTTGACGGGCATAGTTGATATATCGTATATCTCACAAATGCAGGAAGTGTACCAATGCGGGTAGCCCGAGATCGGCCCCGTGGAAAAGAGAGGAGACCAACATGAAGGCTAACTGGCAAACGAGATTGATTGCAGGGCTTGGCGGGATGCTGATCTTTGCCGCAGGGGCACAGGCGGATCTCACGGTCTTTCAGGGGGGCGATGTCATGACGGCAGGCAACTGGAGCGAAGGGCTGCCGGGTGACGGGACGGACGGACTGATGGAGGTAGACGGAACGTTCAGCGATCCCGGCAATAGCATAACTTGGTTTGGCGACGCGACCATTACCATTGATGGCGCCAATCTGCTTCGTGAAGACGGTAATGTGCAGATTTCTATGGCGGCCAATTCGTACTTGGTGATGAATAGCGGCAGCTTTACGAGTGAGGGGGGGCTTGGGTTAAACCGTGCGGGCTTCGATATGAATGGCGGCAGCATGGACTTCAATTTCATCAACCTGTTCGGCTCCGGGGAAGGTGAAGACTTCCGTGCGAATATGCACGGTGGGACGGTTACCGTGAACGAGTACCGGTTGTACACCTCGCAGACGGCACAAAAGGATCTCTACATCACGGGCGGCTCGACCATCATTAACGACCAGTTACGCTTGGGGGGCGGCACCGGGCCTGACGGCTTTGTCACGTTCGCTGAAGGCGGCAGCATGACCATTAATGCGGCGACCGATCCTGTTGATTGGGGCGACGGTTACATCAACTTCCTTGAGGATTCCATCAACCAGGCAACGCTTTCGATAAACGGATTCGCTTCGTCCGATTTCGAGACGCTCTATAGCGAGAATCGAATTCGTTTTGATAATTCGAATGAAGCCGACTTTTCGCAGAATTTCAGCGTGACGGACGACACGCTTTCGGTTATTCCGGAACCCTCGGTTTCGATGTTGTTTATTCTGGGCGGCGTGTTTTTCGGCTGGTTACGGCGGATGCGCTTCTCATAAACGATGAGCATGGTGCGTAGGTACATCCGGGGGCAGGATGCATACCGATGTGATCCTGAGCAGAGGGAGGCGTTGCGCTTCGCGTCGGCCGGCTTCTGAATCGGCATAGGGCGCCGATCAGCGGGTCCGGTGGGGCGAAGAGGCGGCGCCCCCATCCGACGACGATGAAGCATGTATTTGTCATAGCGTTTCTGGTCTTATCCGTCTTGTCGGTGGTGACCGCCATGCTCCGCCCGGATCCCCAGTCGGAGCATCCGGTGTTGTACTGGGTGACGAATCCCCAGGAGACGCGGCATCGTCAGGCGCGTGCGTTCGTGGACTGGATTGATCGGACCCATGGACTTCAAGTGGATTTCCGCATCGATTCCGACAATGACGATCTGCGGAAGAAGATCATTCAGGGGGTGTCCGGAGTGGCCGGCGACCTGATCGATTTCCGGTCGGGCGATCATATCCATTTTGCGCATGCCGTGGGGATGATCGAGGATGTGACCGAATCGGCCCGGGCCAAGGGTTTCCCGGCGGATAAGACGTATGAAGCCGCCATACCCGAATTCGTCTTCGAGGGCCGTCAATACGGATTCCCGGCAGGTTCCTTCATTCATATGTATTGGATCAACGAGGCGGTCTTTGAACAATACGATCTTCCGCTTCCGCGCGAGCGCATGACGCTGGAGGAATTCGAGGAATTGGGGCGGAAATTCGTTGAACGTGCGAATCCGCCGGGCGCGCGACAAGAACGGTTTTTTCTCTTCGGGTCGGGCACCTTCATCGCTAATGCCTTGCGGCGCGGGCTCGGCGGCGATGTATTCAATGAAACCCTGACGGCGGCCACGCTGGATTCGGAGGAGTCCGTTGAGTCCATGGAGATCATCCATCGCTGGACCCACGATTACGGCATCATGCCGTCGGCCGCGGACATGGCCTCGTTTGCCGCGGAACAACAAGGCGATGCGCACGTGGCCATTCCTCTTTTCGCGCGCGGACAATTCGCGCTACTGCTCTGGGGCCGATCCGCCGTGACCTATTTCCGTCCGTTGGGGCTGGATACGGGGTTGTCGGTCATGGAGCCGCCCAATGTGGGATTTCCCAATACCAGCATGGGCGTTCGTATGGTTACGATTTACAAGAAGACGCCTAACCGCGAATTGGCCGAGTACTTTCTGCAGTATCTGATGAGCGAGGATTACAACCGCATCATCGCGGAAGAGGGCGAGGACATGCCGCCGGATCCCGCCCATGCCCGGACGGACGCGTTTCTGCACCCGCCGGATCATCCGAACGAGTGGGGGGCGCACGATACGTTTGCCCGGGCCGCTGAGGAGATCGCCATCGGCGAACCTTTCAGTCCTTTTGTATTGCCCGGGACGGTTCATCGTATCTGGTCGCGGGCGTTTTCTGAGATCATGTCCGATCGGCGTTCGATTCACGAGGCGCTGGGGATTGCGACGGATCGTATCAATGCGGAAATCGCGAGTGCGATTGCGCACCCGGACAACGAGCACCTATTGGAACGCTACAACCGGGCTCTTGAAGACCAGCAACGCATCGACGACCTGCTGGCGCGCGGGGAGCCGGTGCCTCTTTCTTTGATTCGCAACCCGTATTATCAACGGTATTACCTGTATACGGGCCAAGCCTATGATGACGGGGCCGAATCGTGAGCGTGTCGGCTTCGAAAAAGCGGCGGGCGCTGATTTCCGGTCTGGCTTTTCTTACGCCCAACATCATCTGTGTCGGACTGTTTACGATCTTCCCCGTTTTTTTCAGCATCGGCATGGCGTTTACAAACTGGGACCTGACGCAACACAACATGTTCAAGGATGTTCCGCTCCGATTTGTGGGCTTTGACAACTTTGTTGAGCTGTTCCGCAATCTGTATTTCTGGCAGTATCTCGGCAACACGCTTTTTCTGATGATAGGCATTCCGTTTGCCATGGCGGGCTCCCTCGGTGCGGCGCTGTTATTGAACCAGAACGCGCGTAGTATCTTGCGTCGCGGCGGCCTGTTGCTGCTTGCCACGGTGGGGTTGACCGGCGCCTGCCTGCTGTTGGTGACGCTGGGTATGGCCGCTTCGGCTACGGTCATCCTCGTGGTTTCGGTGGCCGTGGCGGTCTTGATGACGGGCACCGTCGGCGGATCGATGGTCTATCGTACGCTCTTCTATATGCCGCACTTTACGGCCGGGGTCGCCACATTCCTGTTATGGAAAAAGATGTACGATCCATTGACCGGCCCCATCAACCAGGCGCTCAACCCCGTACTGTCGGGCTTGGAGCCGATGGTATTGGCGGCGCCAGACCGCACGTTTTCCTGGCTGGCCATCGCGTTGGTGCTGGTGATCGGGTGGTTGGCGATGTCGTGGATAGGGAAGATGCGCGGCGAATGCGCGGATGGCGATCTGGGTCCCGCGGCCTTTGTCCTGTGCGTGCTCTTGTTGCTCGCGCCGTTGCTGTTTCTCGGGTTCAGGGCAATGCCCCGATATCTTTGGTTCCCGCTGAGCGTGGGCGCCGTGTTGATCACGCTGTTTCATGCCGGACGATTCCTGTGGTCCGAGCGCATGCGGGCGCGCGGACCCTGGGAAGGAGCGGGAGGGGCTCTGCTGTTGACCGGCGGCCTGCTTACCCTGTCATTGATATTGTTCGGGCTCAGCCTCGTTTCACATCACCTGCCGGCCATGGCCGCGGAGGGGCTGGATCCGCCGCGCTGGCTGGTGGCTTATCACTGGGCGAAACCGGCGCTGATGATCATGGCGTTCTGGGGCGCCATCGGATCCAACAACATGTTGCTTTATCTCGCCGCGCTGAGCAACGTGCCCCAGGACCTGATGGAAGCGGCCGATATCGACGGAGCGGGCGCTATTCAGAAATTCTGGTATGTGACCTGGCCGCAGTTGGCGCCCACGACCTTCTTCATCCTTACGATGAGCGTCATCATCGGTTTGCAGGGCGGATTTGAAATGGCGCGCGCCATGACCGAGGGCGGACCTGCCGGCGCCACCACCACCTTGAGCTATTACATCTACAGCGAGGGATTCGAGACGGGCCGGCTCGGATACGCCTCCGCCGTGGCGTGGATCATGTTTATTATGGTGTTTTCGATCACGATTGTGAATTGGAAGTTCGGCAGCCGTTATGTGAACGATTGACGGCGAAAGTTAGGCATATGGGACAGACCACCACACAGCCGCTGAAGAAGAGTTACGTGCTCAATCTGGTATTGGCCTTGATGAGCATGATGCTCGTGCTGCCTTTTATCTGGATGGTGTTGACGAGTGTGAAGCATATCACCGAAGTCGGGGACGCCTCCTGGGTGCCCGGGGCGGCGGGTTGGCAGTGGAGTAATTATCTGGATGTGTTCCAGGCCATCCCCTTCGATTTGTATATGTGGAACTCCGTGCTCGTGGCTTCCTGGGTAACGCTCCTGGTGTTGGTGACCAGCTCCATGGCGGCCTACAGCTTTACGCGCATCGATTGGCCGGGGCGGGACAAGGTCTTTTTCCTCTATCTGGCCACCATGATGCTGCCGGGCTTGGTAACCATGATCCCGAACTTCCAGATCATGATTCACTTGCGATTGGTCGACACCCTGACCGGGCTCGTCATTCCGGCGGCATCGACGGCGTTTGGAACCTTCTTGCTGCGCCAATTCATGCTGTCCATCCCGCGCAGTTACGACGAATCGGCCAGTATGGACGGGGCCAGCCATTGGTCCATTTATTGCGATATTATTCTGCCTCTGGCGCGGCCCGGCTTGATCACCCTGGGCATCTTTACCTTCATCAGCAACTACCACAGCTTCTTCTGGCCGCTGGTTATGTTGAGGACGCAAGAGAAATACACGCTGCCGATCGGCCTGTTGCACTTCGAAACGGCGGCGGGAGAATCCACCCATTTGTTGATGGCGGCGGTGACCATGTCGATTCTGCCCGCCATTGTCGTGTTTCTCCTGTTCCAGAAATTCCTCATCAAGGGGATCCAGTTAGGCGGTGTGAAAGGATAACAAAGCCGACAGCCCGTTGCACAACCCATGCCCAAGCGTGTAAAGCGGGGTGAAGCGCGCATCTTGCCCGCTTCACGCTTTTCAATGGATTGCCGGAGAATAAACGATAACGATTCCAAATGCGGATACTGTACATTGATATTGATGCCTTAAGGCCCGACCGGTTGGGTTGCTACGGATATCACCGGAACACATCGCCTCATATCGACCGCATCGCCTCGGACGGCGTTCGGTTTGAGCAATGTTACGCGTCGGACGCGCCATGCCTCCCGTCCCGGACCGCCCTTTACAGCGGGCGTTTCGGCATTCAAACGGGGGTTGTCGGGCACGGAGGGACGGCGGCCTCTCCGAAAAATGAGGGGCCGCGCCGACGATTCTGCGATTCGTTTGCTACGGAGAGCTTGGCGCGACAATTACACGAGGCCGGTTTTCATACGGCGATGATATCGCCTTTCGCGCGGCGCCACGCCGCCTGGCATTTCCTGGCCGGGTTTGACGAAGTGCACGATACGGGCCAACGGGGACTCGAATCCGCCGAAGACATTGATCCCTTGTTGTTTCGGTGGCTGGACCAGCATCAGCGGGAGGATCGATGGTTCTTGCACGTGAACTTCTGGGATGCGCATACGCCGTATCGCGTCCCCCTGGACTACGGTGACCCCTTTGCGAAAGAACCGTTGCCCGCTCACCTCGATGACCCCGAACTCATCCGTGCGCACAATCAACTTGTAGGTCCGCACGGATCGCTCGAGATCAATATGTACGACGACCGGGAGTTTTCCGAATATCCGCGGCAGCCGGGAAAGATTACGGACTTGGCGTCGATGCGCCGGATGGTCGACGGCTATGATACCGCCATCCGTTATGTGGATGACCGGATCGGACGCATTGTAAAGGCGCTCAAAGCGGCGGGCGTGTACGATGACACGGCCATTATCATCTCGGCGGATCATGGCGAGAATTTTGGGGAACTGGGTATTTACGGCGAACACGCCACCGCGGACAAGGCCACCTGTCGGATCCCCATGATCATCAAATGGCCCGGGATCGAAGGAGGGACAGTGAATCGGGGGCTCCAATATCATTTGGATCTGGCGCCGACCTTGATGGCGTTGTTGAACCGGCCGGCTTCTCCGATCTGGAGCGGCCGCTCCTTCCTTCCGGCGTTGGAGGGGGACGAGGCATTCGGCCGCGAGGAGGTGATTCTTTCGCAATGCGCGCACGTATGCCAGCGGAGCGTGCGCTGGGATCGATGGCTATACATGCGTACGTATCATGACGGCTTTCATCTGTTTCCCGATGAGATGCTGTTTGACATCGCGCATGATCCGTATGAACGAACGAATTTGACGTCTGACCATCCGGAATGCGTCCGGGAAGGAGCGTGGCGGCTTGCGCGCTGGCACGAAGCGCAAATGCGCGGCATGTCGGGGGACCAACAGGATCCGCTTCGAACCGTGCTGAGCGAGGGGGGACCCTATCACGCCAATGCCCTGCAGGAGCCTCAAAGAATAGCGCGATACCTGAATTTCCTGGCACAAACCGGGCGCGCGGACGGAGCCGCCGCGCTGCGAAAAAAACATCGCCTTACCCGCTAGTGTGGTGAACCGGAAGTTTCTTGCATTCCATTACGGTTGGTAAATATCCGTAGCGCCGATTTCCAATCGGCGCATTTGCTCCCATTGAAAATGGGAGCTACGGAAGAATGCGCGGAGTATCGACCCGAATTGTTTTACAAAAAATCAATGATTCGGGACAATAGGCGCTCAAATTTAGATTTATCCTGCGATTCATCCTGCTTCAACGTTGACAGACAAAGCGGTCACGGGTACTTTTTGATATATCGTATATGTCAAATTGTGACGATCGCCTTATTCAGATCAGTGAGGATTGGTGAGCTGCGTAAAAGGGCTATGCATGATTGAAAAAAAGAGAGGGCTATGCATGATTGAAAAAAAGAGCCTGTGGAGTCGTATCAAGAATCGCATCCGTACGAGAGAAGGGATGCTGTCCGGGATTGCCTCGGGCGTAGCCCTCCAGACAGCGTTGGCCGGGGCGGCACCCGTCGAGCAGGAAACGGAAAAGCCGAACGTGTTGTTTCTTGCAATCGACGATCTGAACATGTGGGTCAACGCGCTCGGTCATCCCTTGGCGCATACGCCTAATTTGGATCGGCTGGCCGAACAAGGCATTCTTTTCGAAAATCACTATGCCAGTGCGGCCGTGTGCGGCCCGTCTCGCGCGGCCATGATCAGCGGCATGTTCCCGTCGACTACCGGCGTCTATGAAAACAATCAGCGCATGAATGATTCGGAAGTCATTCAGGCGTCTGTTCCCTGGCCGGCGCATATGCGTGCGCAGGGCTATTCGACTCATCGAATCGGAAAGGTTGTCCATTGGGATCACCTGCCTGAATGGGAAGTGGTGGACGGCTGGGACGAAGCCGTTGACTATCTTCCTGAATCACGCACCGTAATCCCTGAACGTTTCTATGCGCTCGACGGGGTCCCTAATTTCGGTCCGCTTTCGGCCTGGCAAAACTTGAACGAGGAGGAAGTCGCCGAGTTTGCCGAACAGCGTTTGGCGGGCGGGATGCAGGAACCATTCCTGATGGCGCTCGGCTTCGTACGTCCCAAGGCCCCCAAATTCGCTCCGGTGGAATTCTACGACATGTATCCATTGGAGGAGTTATCCGATCCGGATTGGACGGAAGATGATCTGGCCGACTTGCCGCCGCGCGCCCTGGACATCATCGGGCTGGACAATCCGAATCGGCTTTATCCCTTGATTGATGACGCGGGCGTACACCGCGAATTCGCCCAAGCCGAACTGGCCAATATATCCTTTGTGGATTACTGCATCGGTCGTGTTCTGGACGCGCTGGAGGATGGGCCGTACGAAGATAATACCATCATCATCCTGTGGTCCGATCACGGGACCCACATGGGCGAGCAGATGCGGTACGGGAAATCCACCGTCTGGCGGGCTGCAGCGCGTTCTCCCTTGATCATCATCGCGCCCGGCATCACTCCGTCCGACACCCGTTATTCGTATCCGGTCAGTTCCATTGATCTCTATCCGACGATCATGGACCTCTGCGACCTGCCGTCGCCCCCGCATACGCTGGAAGGCGAGAGCCTGGTACCGGTGCTGGCGGATCCAACCCTGCCGGGGCCGCGGCCCGTATTAACGACAATGCGCTTTCGCGAGCACGGGATTCGAAAGGAGCAATGGGGCTATTTGCGGTACCGGACGGGCGACGAAGAGTTGTATGATTATAGCGTGGACCCGGAGGAGCGGGTTAATCTCGCCGCTGATCCGGCTTATACCTCCGTGATTGAAGAATTGTCCGGCTATCTTCCGGCGCATGACGAGCCGCCCATCGAAGCCTTTGACGCCGGCATCGTGGAGATCGAGACGACTCTCGATTTGGAGGGTGATCCGCGCGATGCGGGAAACTGGAACGAAGGGTTGCCGGACCCCGATCGCTGGGGCCTCATTCCGCAAGGGTTGACGGCAACGATTGACGAGGAGGGGAGCGTCACTTATGCCGCAGCCTTGGTGATTGAGGGGGCTTTTGAACGAATCGGGGACGGCGCCATGATTTTCGGCGCCAACTCCCAATTGATCGTAGAGGACGGCGGCCTGCTCGAAACCCAAGCGGATCATCTGCGGATCAATCGGGGGCCGTTGACCGTAAACACGGGGACCGTTGCGAGCGCGGGTAATGTGGATTTGTATGGCACGGGCATCTTTGATCTCACGATGAACGGTGGAACTCTGACAGCCGGCGGCCATGTTATTCTCGATCCGAACACGGACGCCGATCCGATCAACGCCCGCTACATGAGAATGCGTGACGGAAGCGTGACGGGCAATGAACTCCGCTTGCTGAAGAATGCCTATCTCTACTTTGATGGCGAGGAGGGCAGTATTTCGGTGACCGGCCTGGAGATCTCCGGTGACTCGTATATCAACTTCTTTGAGGATTCACACGGCACATTGAGCGTTTCGGGCTATTCTGAAACGGATTTTCAATCTCTGTACGACGCCGGGACCTTGTTGTACGAGGATGAGAACGAGGGGCCGTTTGAGGACCACTTCATGGTTTTGGGCTCTACTTTGATGGTCAAGCGGGACTTGCCGCCCGAAAACACCATGATGCTTTCCGGCGACCCGCGCGATGCGGAGAATTGGAGTCAACAGGTTCCCGACACGGATACGGCCGGGTATATCCCGTCCGGAATTGAAGCCGTCTTCGATGAACCGGAGAATGTGACGTTCCCCGCGGTATTGGTCGTGGGCGGAACGCTCGAGCAGGCCGGAGCGGGCTCCCTGATCTTCGGTGCGAATTCCTCGATCACCGTTGAGGAAGACGGCTTGGTTCGAACCCTGGTGGGGAGCAGTCATTTCCGCATCAATCGCGGTCCGCTGACGGTGAACGGTGGCACGGTGGACAGCGCGGGCAATGTGGACTTGTACGGGACCGGGCAAATGGATTTCACGATGAATGCCGGTACGGTAATGGCCGGCGGTAACATTGTTATGAACCCAAACCTCGATCCGGATCCGGAGAACGCGCGGCACATGCGGGTCCGGGGCGGTACGGTCACCGGCGACGAGTTGCGCCTCTACGGAAATGCGTTTTTGTATTTTGACGGAGATGGTGGACGGGTAACGGTTCAATCGCTGGATATCACGGGAGATTCCTACATCAACTTTGTCGGTGATACACTGGGCGCTCTGATGATTTCCGATTTTTCGGAATCGGACTACGAGGCGCTGTTCAATGACGAACGGCTTCGTTACAATGGCGAGACCGAAGGATCCTTCGAGGATCATTTCGTGCTGACCGCAGCGGGGGTCGCCCTCAAAGACGCGTTACCCGTCGAGAACACCATGATGGTTTCCGGCGATCCGCGCGTGGAGGAAAACTGGAGCGCGTACGTGCCCGACACGGACAATGCGGGCTATATTCCGGACGGGATCACGGCCACATTTGACGAAAGCGAAAACGTCACCTTCCCCGCGATCCTGACCATCGGCGGTGTGCTCGAACAGACCGGAGCGGGATCCCTGATCTTCGGTGCGAATTCCTCGATTACCGTTGAAGACAGCGGGTTGGTTCAAACCCTGGTGGGGGGCAGTCATTTCCGTATCAATCGCGGTCCGCTGACGGTGAACGGCGGCACGGTGGACAGCGCGGGCAACGTGGATCTATACGGGACGGGACAAATGGCGCTTACGCTGAACGACGGCACGATATCGGCCGCGGGCAACTTGGTCATGAATCCGAATCTGACGGGTGACCCTGATGCTTCGCGGCACATGCGCGTTCGCGGCGGTGCGGTATCCGGCGGGGAATTGCGTTTGTTCGGTAATTCGTTCCTCTACTTTGACGGCGCCGGTGGAACGGTGGACGTGCTGTCGCTGGATATCACGGGTAATTCCTATATCAATTTCGAGGCCGAGTCCGGGGGCGCGCTGACCATAGCCAGTTTTTCGGAGTCGGATTTCGCGGACCTGTTTGGGGACGGACGTCTGCTTTATGAAGGAACGAACGAGGAGGCCTTCTCGAACCATTTCGAGGTCGCGGATTCGACGCTGACGCTTCGGGTGGAAGAACCGTACCAAAGTTATGAGGCCTGGGCTGATGAAGCCGGAATTCCATCGGATCAGCGGGGGTGGGATGATGATCCGTTCGGTACGGGAATTAAAAATCTGGAAGCCTATATCACCGGTATCCCGCAGGAGGAACCCGTGCAGGGGCCGCTTGCGATCCGGATTGAGTCGGGCCTTCCCGTCATTACCTTTCCGTGGCGCACGGGAATTTCGCCGAATGCGTGGTTTGCCGTCGAGGCCTCGGACGATCTGGAAAGCTGGTTGACCGATGAAAATCTGGTGTGGGATTCCGAACCATTGGACGAAGGGCGATTGGAAATGCAGGGGGAGCAATCGGAACCCGATAATGAACAGCAACAGCACTATCGCGTCCGGTTCGGATTATCCGAATAGCGTAACGTAGCGTATGTGAGGGAGACGACACGAACGATGAAGAACGTAAGAAAGTATTTGGGGCTGGCGTGGTGCTGCGCCTTGGCGGGGACACAACAGGCGACAGCGGAAGAGGAAGCGCCGCCGAATTTTCTGATCATCAACGTGGACGACCTGCCGGACCACGCAGCGGGCTACACCGGGCGACATCCCTTTCTGGACACGCCGAATATCGATCGCATTCGCCACGAGGGCGTGTTGTTTTCCAACGCGTTTGTTCCGACCTCCATCTGTGTTCCTTCCCGGGCGAGTTTGATGACGGGCGCCTATCCGTCCCGGCACGGCGTGACACAAAACGGGGGCGGCGAGTACGACGCGGATGACACCCCCCCGTTCCCGCTTGTATTACAGCAATTCGGGTATGACACCGCGCACGTGGGTAAGTGGCACATGCTGAACACCGACGATCCGCGTGTCGGTTTCGATTACTGGGCGGGTTTTGCGGGGCAGGGGCCCTATTTCGATCCGGTGATGAACGTGAATGGGGATCGCGACCTCGTCGAAGGCTATATCACCGACATTCTCACGGACCACGCACTGGACTACCTGGAGAATGAGCGTGATCCCGAAAAACCGTTCATGTTGTACGTCGCGCACAAGGCGACCCATGAACCCTACACGCCGGCGCCGCGTCATGAAGGGGTTTATGATGAGGTCTTTTACGACGCGCCACCCAATCATTCCTATGATCTGGCGGGCAAACCCTCCTGGTATCGGCATCCGGTTGGATGGATCAAGGATGTCACGATGGACATCCCCGATACGGTCGATCCCCCGAACAACTGGAACAGCCACATGATCATCAATCGGCGGATCTTCGAGACGCTGCTGGCCGTCGATGAAAGTATCGGGACCATTCTCGCCAAACTCGAGGAACTGGACCTCCTGGATAATACCGTCGTAATCTATACGGCGGATAACGGTCTGTTCATGGGGGAACACAACCGGCGCGACAAGCGGCTGGCCTATGAAGAGAGCATTCGTGTGCCGTTTGTGATCCGTTATCCCTCGCTCTTCACCACCAATTCCACGCAGGAGGAGTTCACGGTGAATGTGGACGTGGCGCCCACGGTACTGGAATTGGCGGGCGCGGACATCCCCGCGACCGTGCAGGGGCGATCGATGATGACCCTGTTGACGGAAGGAACGGATCCCGGTTGGCGGGATTATCTTCTCTATACATACTGGCTGGACAATCCCCCTACGATTCCATCGATGTTGGGGGTTCGTTCGGACACGCATAAACTGGTGCAGTACCCTGTGCTGGGCGAATCCGAACTGTATGACTTGGGAGCGGATCCTTATGAAATAGACAATCGATACGACGATCCCGAGCTGGCATCGGTGCAGGGATACCTGGAGACGGTGCTGGCGGACAAGGCGTCGCAATATGGGTACGCGCTGTTTGTCCCGCGGGCGGACGGCCGGGACCATCCCGATAACGCGGTCAACGAATCCATGTTGATGCAGCGCATCGGGAATGATGTGACCCTTGAAGGGGCCAGTGAACCGGTGGTGTTCGAAAAGGAACAGGTCGGACAGGATCCCGGCGCGGCCGGTTTGGGTCTTTCCTTCGGAACCAATTCTATGATGCATACCGACGATTTCGATTCCATGCGGCTCTATCATATTCCTATCCGCATGGAACTCGATATCACGCCGCAGTCGGACGGCATGATATTTTCGGCGGGCGAATCCGGGAGCGCGGTGAGCGTGCTGATCGAAGACGGTGCGCCCGTGTTCGCCATGCATCGCGGGAATGCGGCCTTTGTAATAAGGGCCGAGGGCCATCACCTCGGTCAGCGCATGCAGGCACAGATCGACGTGACCGCCACCACCACGTATTTTCGCGTCAATGGAGAGCTCATAGGATCGCACCCGATCGTGGCGCCGTTCCGTATCTTTCGGCCCGCGCCCATTGTTTTCGGCTATTCCGCAGACCTGACCCCGGAAGATGATCGGTTGAAGAGTTATCCCGAGGAACAGGTGATCATCCCGCAGACGGCGGACTTTGCACTGCATGAGTATTCCTTTGATAAAGGGATGGACGCCGACCCGTTCGACACGGTCATGACGGCCTCGGGCGATCCGCGAGAGGAACAAAACTGGAGCGACGGCGTACCGACGGTGGACCTTTCCGGAGAGATTCCGGACGGTATTACGGCCACCTTTGACGAGGAAGATAATTTTTCGGTTGCCATGGACCTGACCGTGAACGGCACGTTGGAACAACTCGGCGGCGGCGTGTTGCTTTTTGACGCAAACTCGTCCGTGGCCGTCGGAGAAGGGGGCATTGTCGAAACGCACTCCAGTCATTTCCGCATCAACCGCGGGCCGCTGCTCGTGAACGGCGGTACGGTGGAAAGCGCGGGGAATGTGGACCTCTACGGTACGGGTAGTTTCTTCGTGATGCTCAACGGAGGAGCGATCGCGGCGACCGGGAATATTATTCTGAACCCCAATGTGGGTGCGAACCCGGAAAGTTCACGACATGTGCGCATCCGGGACGGCGTCATGACGGCGAATGAGTTCCGGCTGAATGATAATGCCGATCTCTACTTCGACGGTGCGGGGGGAACTCTTTCCGTCAACACCCTGAATCTCAACGGAAATGCGTATATCAATTTCGTGGGGGATACGGAAGCGAGCTTGACCGTTTCGGGTTTTTCCGCCTCCGATTACGAGGCTCTCTATGCCGCCGGACAGCTTCTTTATAATGGATCGAGCGAGGATGACTTTGACGAAGTGTTTGAGGTGACGGATTCCACGCTGGTCGTGAAGTTCGTTCTACCGGAGGAAAACACGATGATCTCCTCCGGCGATCCGCGTGACGCGGTGAATTGGAGCCATCAGGTCCCCGATACCGAGCAGCCCGGGATCATCCCCGCTGGGATCACGGCGACTTTTGACGAAAGCGACAACATTACCTTTCCCGCCTTGCTGACCGTGCAGGGGGTGTTGCAGCAGCTGGGTGCGGGCTCCTTGATTTTCGACGCGAATTCGTCCGTCACCGTCGAGGAGGGCGGCCTGCTGCAGACCCTGGCAGCGGGCAGTCACTTCCGCATCAATCGCGGGTCGCTGATAATGAACGGCGGGACGGTGGATAGTGCGGGCAATGTCGATCTGTATGGGACCGGCCAAATGGAGCTGACGATGAATACGGGTACGGTGACGGCCGCCGGGAACATCGTGTTGCAGCCGAACGTTGGCGCGGCGCCGGAGAGTACGCGGCATCTTCGGATTCGTGGCGGGACCATGGACGGCAACGAACTGCGGTTGATCGCGGCTGCCTACGTGTATTTTGACGGCGCGTCGGGCAGTGTGTCGCTCAATTCCCTTCATATGGAGGACAACACATACATCAACTTCGAGGGAGCGACCGAGGGCGCCCTTACCATAGGGAATTACTCGGCGGCAGATTTCGAGGATCTGTTCGTGGAGGGGCGCTTACTATATAACGGCACGAACGAAGGGGAATTCCAGGACCATTTCGAGGTTACGGATTCGACGTTGACGGTCAAGCCGGAGCCCTCTTATCAGACCTATGAGGAATGGGCGGATGAGGCGGGTATCCCGGAAGGTCAACGCGGATGGGATGATGATCCGTTCGGCACGGGAGTGAAGAACCTGGAGGCGTACGTGACGGGGATATCGCGTGAAGCACCCGTGCGCGGGCCGTTGAGCATTCGTTTTGAAAACGGGGTGCCGGTGATTCTGTTACCATGGCGGACGGAAATCTCGCCGGAGGCCTTCGTCGCGGTTGAAAGGTCGGAAGACCTGGAAGGCTGGGACGAGGAGGAGCTCATCTGGGTAACAGAGCCGCTGGACGAGGGCCGGGTCGAGATGCAGGGACAACACGATGAGGAACCGGAAGCCGGACAGGGCTTTTACCGGGTCCACTTCGGGATCGCGGAATAAGGCCATGAGTTATCAATTGTTTGAACCGCAGGTCGATGAATTCATCATCTATCGCGGTCAACTGAAAGACGGGGAATACGGTTACAATCA
>SLGY01000190.1 GCA_007136425.1 Kiritimatiellia bacterium | reverse complement strand
TTCGAATCCCGTTGGGGGTGCCAGTCACCAGAGTTTCGCGATTTTCCCTGTGAATGGTGGCGAACTCTTGTGGCGCGAAACACGGTGACTGGCGCGCCGGACCCGTAAACGGCGAAACGCTGGTGACTGGCACCGGGCACCGCGTTGCAGTCATGGCAGAAGGTTTAGACAGCCATTGAATGTGGGATCCGGAGAAACACGTGGCACCCTCCAGGGGAAAGCAACTCTGGTGCCCCGGTGATGCATATTCGGGTGTGGGAGGCGTTTCGCGCTCGCTCGCGTATCTACATTCCGCTACAAATTAAGACGTGCAAATCCCGTCGACATTGTCTCATTGCGTCTATGTGCTCCTCTCGGAAAAGGACGGGGATTTCTACGTGGGCTATACAGCGGAACTGATGCGCAGATTTGATGAGCATAACCAGGGGCGCAATGCGTCTACGGCTGCACGCCGACCGTTCAGGCTGATCCATGCGGAACTTTATGCGGCCAAAGGTGATGCGTTGCGAAGAGAGCACTATTTCAAGTCCGCCAAAGGGCGGCGCGTGATCCGGCTGATGCTGCGGGCCATCTTATCGGAACTGAAGTGATGAGCGATCTATAGAAGATTGCGGGAGATGTCATCTATTGACAATGCATTCCCATGTGACCAAAAGTCGTCGGCGGCTGAAAAGGTCGGGTTGTTTCGAACTCTGTTTCGCGGGCGGACCGACGTCTATGCGCGCCGATTTGAGAGCCGCCGAACCGGGCGGTCCGGTTATAGACCCACTTGTGCGCATGAATGGATACGCGGACTTTGTGCCAAGGCGGATTCGCCACAACCGATAATCGGGGCATTCGGTCGGGCGGAGCCTATGGCGCTATTACCCGGCCCCGCCAGATTTCGCGAGGCCGTATGGAAAATAGGGCTTTACAAGCCCGAAGAGCGCCCGTATAGTCCGGCCTCGAAACAGAGAAGAAGGAAAAGAAAACAAGTAATAGAGGTCTGCAAGAAGCAATATGGATCAGGCAACCAAGACTGCTGTAAAAGAAGAATACCGGCAACACGACAACGATACCGGGTCCGTCGAGGTGCAGGTTGCGCTCCTGACAAGCCGTGTGAACGAGCTGACAGAGCATCTGAAGCAGCACAAGAAGGATCACAGCTCGCGTCGCGGGCTGATTGCGATGGTCAACAAACGCCGTCGTCTGTTGGATTACGTGAATAGTCGCGATAAGAAGCGATATCACGAGTTGGTCAAGCGTCTTGGCTTGCGTAGATAAGCCCCTTCCCCCCCAGTTAAGCCCCGTTGTTTAACGCCGCCACCCGGGCGGTGTCGATTCCGGAATCCAGTCTGGTGACGGTGGGCGAAAGGGCAGAATCCGGTTATCCCCTCCTGAAGTATCAGTCCGGGCGGGCCGTCCTGATGGCTCCGTCAGACCTCATCAACAAAGAGAAGAGAGAAGAAAGAAGATGAAAGAACCCAAAGCGGTTACATGTGAAGTCGGAGAAAAGAGTATCCATGTCGAGGCCGGTCTGCTGGCCCAACAAGCGAACGGAGCGGTGACCATCCGTATGGGCGAAACCGTGTTGATTTGCACGGTAACCGCCGCGAAGAAGCCCCGTGAAGGTGTGGACTTCTTCCCCCTGCAAGTCGAGTATCGCGAAAAGTTTTATGCCGCCGGTCGATTTCCGGGCGGCTTTTTCAAGCGCGAAGCGCGCCCGTCGGAGCGGGAAATTCTTACCATGCGCGCCACGGACCGCCCGTTGCGCCCGTTGTTTCCCGAGGGATATCGCAACGAAGTCCAGATTATCAGCTCGTTGCTCAGCACGGATTGCATCGATGAACCGGATATCCTCAGCATTAACGGAGCCAGTGCGGCGTTGACGATCTCCGATATCCCGTTCAACGGCCCTGTGGGCGCCGTGCGCGTCGGACGGGTGAACGGAGAATTCATCCTGAACCCGACCCATATGCAGATCGAAGAGGGCGACCTGAACCTGACCTACGTCGGAAATCGGGAATTGCCCTTGATGATCGAAGGCGACGCCAAGGAGATCTCCGAACAGGACATGGTCGCCGCCATGAAGCTGGCCCACGAGGCCTGCGTGAAGCTCGTCGACGCGCAGGTGGCCTTGCGGGAATCGCTCGGTTTGCCCGAGAAGGTCTTTGAGGAGCAACAGGTTAGTGAAGAGTTGCTGTCCAAGGCGCGTGATATCGCCGGGTCGGAATTGAGCGATGCACTGTCCATCGCAGGGAAACAGGAACGACACGAAAAGGTGAACGCAGTGCGCGAACAACTTCAGGCGAAGTTGTTGGAACAGGCGCCGGAATTGACGGAAGAAGAGTTCTTTCAAATGTTCGACGCCTTGGAGATCGAGACGGTGCGCAACAATGTGCTCGACCACAAGAAGCGTATCGACGGCCGCAAATTTGATGAGGTCCGCCCGTTGGCCGGACAAGTGGGGCTGCTCCCCCGCACGCACGGTTCCGCGCTTTTCAATCGCGGGGAGACCCAGGCGCTGGCTACGGTCACGCTGGGCACGCTGAAAGACGCGCAGTCAATGGACGCGCTGGCCGGCGGTCCGGACGAGAAACGGTTCATGCTGCATTATAACTTCCCGCCCTACTGCGTGGGTGAGCCGGGCCGGATCGGCATGACCAGTCGTCGCGAGATCGGACATGGGAATCTGGCCGAGCGCTCGCTGAAGATGGTGATCCCGGAAGATTATCCGTACACCATTCGCGTCGTTTCGGAAATCATGGGGTCCAACGGGTCGAGCTCGATGGCCAGCGTGTGCGCGGGCGCTCTGGCGTTGATGGACGCCGGCGTGCCGGTCGAAAAGGCCGTGGCCGGTATTTCGGTCGGTCTCTTCAGCCGGGGCGATGATGCGGAGTTGGTGGTCGATATTCTGGGCGCGGAAGATCATTGCGGCGACATGGACTTCAAGGTGTCCGGAACGCGCGACGGCATTACCGGGTTCCAGGTGGACCTCAAGATTCGCGGCTTGCGCTGGGATCTGGTTGAGGGCGCCTTTGAGATGGCCCGCAAGTCCCGGGTTGAAATATTGGATTACATGGCCTCCGTGCTCGCGGAAGCCCGGCCGGACCTGTCGCAACACGCGCCGCGCATCACGAAGCTGAGCATTCCTGTCGATAAGATCGGCGCGCTGATCGGGCCGGGCGGCAAGAATATCCGTCGTATCACGGACACGTATAATGTGCAGATCGACATTGAAGACGACGGATCCGTTCAGGTCTTCAGCAACGATAAGGAAGCCATGGACGCGGCCATCAACGAGGTGGAATCGCTGACCGCGGAAGCGGAAGAAGGCAAGATCTATCGGGGCAAGGTTACCGGCGTGAAGGAGTTTGGTGCTTTCGTCGAAATCCTGCCGGGTTTGGAAGGCTTGGTACACATCAGCGAGCTGGCCGATTACCGCGTGAAACAGACCGAGGATATCTGCAAGCCCGGGGATGAGATGTGGGTCAAATGCCTGAGCGTCGAGGAAAACGGACGCATCCGTTTAAGCCGTAAAGCGGCGATGGCGGAGAAGGGCGAAGAATCCGCGAAGTCTTGAAGACATAACATGATGTACGCATGACGCAAACGCGTTGAAGCAGCCCGCTTCAACGCGTTTGTTGTTGCGAGGACACGACGCTCGGCGCGCCCCCGCGTCATTGCGGCGACTATGTAGCCGCGCCGGCCTGCCGCGCCGTAATCCCTTGGGACGAAAGCGGATGACGGCGTGGCTTGACGGTACTCAAAAATAACGGATATGGAATCGACGGGAAAAAGAAAAGAGCGCGCCGCAAAGGTTCTGAAGGTTCTCAAAAAGACCTATCCCGACGCGCGTTGTGAACTGGATTTCAGCAATCCGTTGGAATTGGTGATCGGCTGTATCCTTTCGGCGCAGTGCACGGACAAGCGGGTCAATTCGGTAACGCCGGCGTTGTTTGCCAAGTACCGGACAGCCGCCGATTGGGCGGCCGCGCCCCAGGCGGTTCTTGAACAGGAGCTGCATTCCACTGGATTCTTCCGTAGCAAGGCGAAGAATATTCGTGCGTTGTGTCGTTTGCTGGACGAGCAGTACGGGGGACAGGTGCCCGACGATTTCGACGCGCTTGTCAAATTGCCCGGTATCGGACGGAAGACCGCAAACGTCCTGATGGTATCCGCTTTCGGCAAGCCGGGGATCGTTGTCGACACGCATATGAAGCGACTCGCCAACCGGCTGGGCTTTACCCGCGAACAAAACCCCGATAAGATCGAAAAGGAATTGCAAAAGATCATTCCCCGGAAGGAATGGGGCGCTTTTTCTCATGCCATGGTTTTTCACGGACGTCGGTGCTGCTATGCGCGGAAACCCGCGTGCAGTCAGTGTCCCGTTCGGGAATGGTGTCCTTCCAGGGAGACGGACAATGCTCGTGCGTAGCGCCCATTTCCAATGGGCGCACGGCGCTGATTGGAAATCGGCGCCACCGGCGGCGGGTGTAAAGCGCCGCGCTCTTGACCCCGGCCCCCGGATGACGTAAGGACAGATAACGAGAAGGGCGGATTGTTTATGAAATACTATGCGATAGGAATTGGCCTGTTGGCCGCATTTTTGTGGGTTGGTTTGCCGACGGTCGAAGCACAGACGGAGCGGGACCGCTTTGTGGTGGTTGAGGCCGCGGATTTGGCTGAGAATCCGCAACGGTACTGGTCGCGCGGCATTGTTTTCGAAGACACGCTCAAGGACGTCACAGGTCGTAGCCGGCGCGTGGAAGGGCGGCGTCTGGTGCAGATTGAAACGGAGACGGTTGGGCTGTGTTATGTTGATGAGGACCTGATTGATCGAGTTGGCGAACTGGACCGGAACCGGGCTTACCTGTTTGCAGGGACCGTGTTGGGCGAGATGCGTCGCCGATTCCCTTTCTTCCGGCAACGCAGCGAATATATTGTAGCGCTGGATACCGTGGAAGTGTTGGCGGACGAGGTGGAAGAAGATTTGCTACAGGTGTTTCTGGAAGCCGATCCTGACCGGCCGGCCTTTCAGAATGTGCAAAAAGCGGTAGTACAGGCTCAGAACAGGCTGGTGGCCTTTGCCAAGAATGAAGGGGTGGACATCGCGGATCTGTTCGATCCCGGCGCCGCGACCATGGACAGGGCTGCGGAAGTTTCGCGTGTTGCGGTTCGATCCGTTCAGGAGGAATTGGGTGTCACCTCCATGGAATTGCTCAGCCAACTAATTCGCGAATTACTTGCAAAACAGTATCTTGAAGAAACCGAATGGGACGTTGAACACGAAGACCAGCCGCCTGAACCGGAAGAAGCGCTGATCATTGAGCCGGAGGCGATCCCATCGCTGGACGCCGAACAGGAGAACGCCTTGGAGGCTTTGGAATTGGACTCGGAGGAGGCCGAGACGCCCACTGATGGGGAAATTGAGGAGCAGGAAGAGCTGGAGTCCGGTCGCGGCATCCTCAATTTTTGGAGGAGTTCGGATCCGGAAAATGGCGAAGCGGCGGAGGATCGCGACGAATAAGTACCGCCTTTTCGGGACCAGAAAGCCAGCTTAGCTCAGTTGGTAGAGCAGCTGATTTGTAATCAGCAGGTCGTCGGTTCGAGCCCGACAGCTGGCTCCACGGAATCAACTCACGTACGGACGCAGATTCCTCGTCGTAACCAGTTGATCCCCAATAGGTCGCCTTTGCAATGTCAGCATTCTGCTGCCGCAGATTCTCTGTCCCTATTTCCCGTTGTCGGTTGGTCAAGGTGGGCCGCCGATGATATGATGGCGGGATTGTTGGAGTAGCCGGTTATGTCGCGCATCGTTTATGCCTATAGATCAAGCCAAGGGCGTCAAGGGGAGCAGCCGAATTTCCTTGTGCGTATTGTTGCTGGTGTGGCCTCGGCATTGGTGTTGATCGTTTCAGCTTTTCTGGGCCTGTTTATCTTCCTCGCCGCGCTGGGGATTCTGGCTATTGTCGGGACCGTCATGGGTGTGCGTCTCTGGCTCTTTAAGCGTCGGATCCAAACGGAGCTTAAGAGGGGTGCGTCACAGGGGGGCCGAGGCCGAGACTATATCGATGTGGAGTACAAGGAACGGGAATAGAGTTGGTTGGTGGCAGGGTTGCCGGAATGGGCCGAAACCTCGCGCGCCCGAATGACGTGTTGCCCATCTCGTTGCCATTCGATATGTGATGCGGCAAAATTCAATCTGCCGATTTGATTGTGAACAGAAAAGCTGATACGTTCCCTCCTGTTTCGGGCAGGTTAAGAATTTTTGGCCCTGAAAATGAAGAGATTTTGAGAGCAAGATTCGGAGTCCCAACATTGTAAGCAGGAGGTCGATGTCCCGTATTCGTGGACGCAGACGGCGTGGCTCCGTTTCCAACAATTGATCCGGACACAATGAACAATGAATGAGAAACATACAGGAACTTTTGCGTCCCGGCATATCGGACCAAGTCCGTCCGATCAGGCGGAGATGTTGCGCGCGTTGGGCGTTGAAACGATGGATGAACTGATGGACGAGGCCGTCCCTCCCGCTATTCGCGTGAAAGAGCCGTTGAATCTACCGGAAGCCGAAGACGAACACGCCTTTCTTGAACGTTTAGGACAAATCGCCTCTGAAAATCGTTTGTATAAGAGCTTTATCGGTATGGGGTATTACGATTGTGTAACCCCGCCGGTCATCCAGCGGAATCTTTTTGAGAACCCCTCTTGGTACACGCCGTATACGCCGTATCAGGCGGAATTGTCCCAGGGCCGCCTCGAATCGTTGATGAATTTCCAGACGATGGTCATGGATTTGACGGGGATGGAGATTGCAAACGCCTCCCTGCTTGACGAGGCGACGGCGGCGGCGGAGGCCATGACGTTGCTGCACCGTCAGCGGCGGCGGAAGAAGTCCGATCCGGATGCGGGACAATTTCTGGTGAGCGAACGTTGCTTCCCGCAGGTGCTGGAACTGTTGCGCTCTCGCGCAGAACCGCTGGGCATTGAATTGCTGGTGGGCGATTTGAACACGATGGAATTCCCGTCCAAGGCGTTCGGTGCGCTGGTGCAATACCCGGATGATCGGGGCGCGGTCAGGGACTGGTCGGACTTCATCGAACGGGCGCATCAAGCCGGTATTCAGGTGGCCGTCGGTACCGACCTGATGGCGTTGACGCTTCTGAAGCCGCCCGGCGAAATGGGGGCGGATATCGTGTATGGCAGTGCGCAACGGTTCGGTGTCCCGCTGGGATATGGCGGACCGCATGCGGCTTTCTTTGCTGCGCGCGAGGCGTACAAGCGCGATGTGCCGGGTCGGCTTGTCGGCTTGTCCGTGGACAAGCACGGTGCGCCGGCATACCGATTGGCCCTGCAGGCGCGGGAACAGCATATCCGTCGCGAAAAAGCTACGTCGAATATCTGTACGGCGCAGGCGTTACTGGCGAATATGGCGGCCATGTATGCCGCCTATCACGGCCCGAAAGGGATTGCGGCCATTGCCCGACGGATCCATGCGTTGACGCGCAGGTTGAACGACGGGCTGCGTATGCTGGAGTATGCCCAGTCAAACGAGCACTATTTTGATACGCTGCATGTGAGGGTCGATCAGCCTGACGCGTTTCGCGAAGCCGCGTTGCAGGCTCGGATGAATTTTCGGTATTTCCCGGATGGTGCGGTAGGCGTGTCGCTGGATGAGACGACGACAGCCGCCGATGTGGATGCCGTGTTGGACCTCTTCGCGCAAATGTCGGGGGCACGCGCGCAGGCGGTACCGATGCCGGACGATCCCGGTTCGGCGATTCCCGACACGTTGTGTCGTCGTTCCGATTTTTTGACGCATCCGGTCTTTAACGCGCATCATTCAGAGACGGAAATGATGCGATATATCAAGCGCCTGGAACGTAAGGATGTGGGGCTGGACACGTCGATGATCCCGCTGGGTTCCTGCACGATGAAATTGAATTCGGCGGCGGAGATGATGCCCGTATCCTGGCCGGCGTTTGCCCGGCTGCATCCGTATGTGCCCCTTGACCAGGCGTCGGGCTATGCTCGTATTGTCAAGGAACTGGAAGAGTACATTCTCGCCATGACCGGTTTCGATGCGGTATCGCTCCAGCCGAATTCGGGGGCGCAGGGCGAATATGCGGGGCTGCTGGCCATTCGCGCATATCATCGTGACCGGGACGAGCCGCATCGGCACGTGGTCCTTATTCCGTCGTCGGCGCACGGCACGAATCCCGCCTCGGCGATCATGGCGGGGATGAAGGTGGTGGTGGTCGCATGTGACGCCGAAGGGCATATCGATTTGGAAGACCTGAAAGAAAAGGCGGCGTTGTACCGGGATACGTTAGCGGCCTTGATGGTGACGTATCCCTCAACGTTCGGCGTCTTCGAAGAGGGGATCCGCGCTATTTGCGAAATCGTGCATGCCAACGGCGGACAGGTTTATCTGGACGGCGCCAATTTGAATGCGCAGGTCGGGTTGACGTCCCCGGCGCTGATCGGCGCCGATGTATGCCATTTGAATTTGCACAAGACGTTTGCCATTCCCCATGGCGGCGGCGGGCCGGGCATGGGACCTATTGCGGTTGCAGCCCATTTGGCCCCTTATCTTCCGAGGCATCCCGTGGTGGATATGCAGCGGGAAGACGGTATCGCAGCGATATCGGCCGCGCCTTGGGGCAGCGCCAGTATCCTGCTGATCTCCTACGGCTACGTGCGGTTGCTCGGCGCGAGCGGTGTGGCGGAAGCAACGCGCGTCGCTATTCTCAACGCCAATTATATCAAGAAACGCCTCGAATCGCATTTTAACGTCCATTATACGGGGCGTAATAATCGTGTGGCGCATGAATTGATCTTCGATTTGCGCCCATACAAGGAATCCGCGGGCATTACGGAGGCGGACGTGGCCAAGCGCTTGATGGATTACGGGTTTCATGCGCCGACCGTTTCCTGGCCCGTGCCCGGAACGATGATGATTGAACCGACGGAGAGCGAGTCGAAGGCGGAATTGGACCGGTTCTGCGACGCGATGCTTGCGATTCACGGGGAAATACAGGCCATCATCAGCGGCGAAGCAGATCGCGAAGACAACGTCCTGTGTAACGCGCCGCACACGGCGGAAGAAGTGGCTTCGGATGACTGGTCGCACTCGTATACGCGCGAGCAAGCGGTCTACCCCTTGCCCTTCGTACGCGCCAACAAGTTCTGGCCCGCCGTCGCCCGGATCGACAACACGTACGGAGACCGGAACCTCGTGTGCGCCTGTCCCCCGATGACGGCGTACGTATGAGCCGCCGGTGCGCGCATGCCCACAGCCATCATAGCCGACCCCATCAGCAAACAGCATGATCCCGGTTGGAATCATCCGGAATCCCCCGAACGGTTTGACGCCGTTTGGCGGGCGCTTCGGAATGAAGGGCTGTTGGATATGGCGCTCACGCTTGCGCCGCGCCGTGCGACGGAAGAAGAATTGGCGTGGTGCCATGATCCCGATTATATCGCTCAAGTGCGTCACGAGATTCAAAGCGGGATGACACAAGTCAGTACCGGGGATACGGCCGTATCGATTCGCTCGTACGAGGTGGCGCAATATGCCGTCGGCGCCGTGTTTCGCGCCGTGGATGCGGTGATGGAGGGCGAAGCACGAAACGCATTTTGTGCGGTTCGCCCGCCGGGACATCATGCCTGTCCCGGACGAGGCATGGGGTTTTGTCTCTTCAACAACGTGGCGCTGGGCGCGCGTTATGCGCAGAAACGGTATGATGTCGAGCGCGTGCTGATTGTGGATTGGGATGTGCATCACGGCAACGGCACGCAGGATATCTTTTATGAGGATTCTTCCGTCTTTTATTTCAGTACGCACCAGGCGCCGCTGTATCCGTTTACCGGTTGGGAGGACGAACGGGGGCGCGGCTCGGGCGAGGGCGCCACGCTGAACCTGACTTTCCCCGCGGGGGCGGGGCGGGCTGAAATCATGGATGCGTTGGAAAACAAATTAGAGCCCGCCATGGAAGTTTTACGCCCGGACTTGATTTGTTTGTCCGCCGGCTTTGACTCGCGCCGGGACGATCCGTTGGGGCACATGCAATTGACCGACACCGATTTTCGCGACATGACCTCGTTCATGATGCGACTGGCAGATACTTATTGTGATAGCCGGCTCGTGTCCGTGTTGGAGGGCGGCTACAACTTGCACGGCCTCGCTTCCGCCGCAACCGCGCACGTGCGTGAATTGATTTTTGGGAATCGTTGACGCGATAAGGACATTGCGCCCGGCCGTCTTTTCGGGTATCGAAGGAATGATGCGCATGCAGGCCCAATCCCTGGATGATCGACCGGCTGTATATGTATTGTGGAGAAGCTCAATCTGTAGGTTCATGGTGCCCGGGTGGCGGAATGGCAGACGCAAGGGACTTAAAATCCCTCGCCCGTAAGGGCGTGCGGGTTCGACTCCCGCCCCGGGCACCATCTTTGGATCATGTGGCCGTCGGTTCTCGGTTTTTTCTGTCATTTATTTTGACGATCGTCAAAATAAATGACAGATCGGGGCGCGAGTGGAGCCGATAGGGCGGGAGAATGATTCGTTGTTTCCGCTCTTGATTAACCATGCGCGCCTTTCCCTGTTTCGCTCGAAATCGCTTTCCCTCTTGATACTGAACTAAAGTTCAGTATTCTGTCTTTGGAAAGGAGGGCGTTATGCCCAAAACGATGCAGATTCATGAGAGGGTCCGGCGTTTGCGCGCGTTTTACCGCGAAGAGAAACGTATGCCCGGATATGCGGAAATGCTGAAAATGTTCGGTTATCGTTCCAAAAACTCCGTATACGGCCTGCTCCAAAAACTGGAGACCTTGGGCTATGTGCGTAAGACGCCCCAAGGGAAAATTACGCCGACAAGCCGATTGACCGGCTCCATCAAGTTGCTGGGCGCGGTGCAGGCGGGGTTCCCCTCGCCAGCGGAAGAGGAGTTGGTGGATGTCCTGAGTCTGGACGAATATCTCGTGCGCCGCCCGGAAGCGACGTACATGCTGACCGTTAACGGAGATTCGATGGTCGAAGCGGGCATTCACCCCGACGACATCGTGTTGGTGGAACGGGGCGGCACGCCGCGCAACGGCGATATTGTTGTGGCGCAAGTCGACGGCGAATGGACCATCAAATATTTTCACAAAGACCGAAAGGATCGAAAGACGGTGCGCCTGGAACCGGCCAACCCGAGGTATAAACCCATCGTGCCGCGTCAATCGTTGGTGCTTGGCGGTATCGTAAAGGCGGTGGTGCGGAAATACCGGTAGGGTGTCGTGTGTCGTGTGGGAGATACGCGCGCTTGTGGGTGCGTGCGGTAAAGAGAAAAGAGAATATGGATACGCTATTATCGCAACCGTTGACGCTTTCTTCTTATCCGCGCGCGATCATGCACGTGGACGGCGACGCGTTTTTTACATCCGTTGAGCAGTCCATTCATCCCGAGCTGAAGGGGCGTCCGGTGGTAACCGGTAAGGAGCGCGGGATTATCGCCTGCGCCAGTTACGAGGCGAAGGCGCTGGGGATTCGGCGCGGGGTCGGACTGTGGGAGGCCCGGCGGATGTGCAAGGACCTTGTGGTGTTGCCCAGCGATTATGAGGTGTACAGTCTTTATTCGAAACGGATGTTCGACATCCTGCGCCGATACACGCCGATTGTGGAAGAGCACTCCATTGACGAGGGGTTTGCGGATATAAGCGGATTGCGCCGCGTCTTTCACGCGTCTTACGAAGAGATCGCCCGCCGCGTCCAGCGTGATATCCATAACGAATTGGATATCGGGGTCTCTATCGGTTTGAGCCTGACCAAGGGCCTGGTCAAGCTGGCGTCCAAATTTCGTAAACCGCGCGGATTTACCGCCGTGGCCGGGTATCACATCCATCTTTTCCTGCAACGCATCCCGCTGGAAGACGTGTGGGGGTTCGGACGCAATACGGTGCAGTTGTTACACAAGCACGGATTGAAGACGGCCTATGATTTCGCGACGCGCCCCGAGGGATGGGCGGATCGCTTGTTGGGCAAGGTCGGCCGGGATATTCGCATGGAGCTGCGCGGCGTTTCCGTCATACCGGTGAGTCCGGAAGAGAAAAGCGCGTATGCCACAATCAGCAAATGCAAGACGTTTACGGCGTCGTCTGATGACCGCGACTTTATATACGCCAAGCTGGTGCGCAACGCGGAGTCGGCTTGTATCAAGTTGCGACGCTATCGGCTATGTGCGCGCGAGTTGATCGTGATATTGCGGCATAAGGATTATCGGCAGGAAGCGGTGGAGGCGAAGTTGAACCGTCCGACTTCCGCCGTCCAGGAGATGGTGCCGCTGGTGCGCGAGTTGTTCGAGTCATTGTATCGACCGGGAGCGGCCTATCGCGCGACGATGATTGTGCTGGGCAAACTGCAGACGGATCAAAATCGGCAATACGAACTGTTCGAAGACCCGGTGCGCATGGATGCCATGATCCGGGCGTCCCGGGCCATCGACGAGATCAACGAGCGGTTCGGCAAACATAAGGTGTGTCTCGGGTCGGGGCTTCATTTGAACCGGCACCAGCGAACGGAACGCGACGATGCGCCCTGGCGGAAACGCAACCTGTTGGAAGGGGAAACAGCGCGCAGACGGCTCGGCCTTCCGCGTTTATGCGTGGATGTGTGAATCCGGGAAAGGGCAAATAGCTGCTCGGCTGAGCCCTATTCCTCTCCTTCCGTGTCCTCCGCCAGACGTATCAGTTCCGCTTTCAGCTCTTCCATCTTTTCCGGATGGAAACCGATCTTATGATCCCGAATTACTCCGTCACGATCAATAAGCACCATGGTCGGAATACTGAACGCCACATAGTCCATCGCAATGTCTCCGTCCTCGTTAATGCCCACCGAATAGGACAGGTCAAAGCGCTCGACCATATCCTTGACGCGTTCTTCCGGGTTGGAACGATCCACGCTGATGCCGAGAAAAACGACATCGTCGCCCCTGACTTCCTCGTACATCGCCTGAAGGTAGGGCAGCGATTCGACGCACGGCGGACACCAGGTGGCCCAGAAATCGAGCAGTACGACTTTGCCGCGTTGATCCGAAAGGCGGAAAGAGGTCCCATCCAATAAAGTCAGTTCAAAATCCGGGGCCTCGTTACCGATCAGGCCCACGTCGGGCGCGCCCATGAGATCTTCCATGGCTTCGAGGAGTTCGTCAAAATCCGCGATTTCCGTAAAGCCGATCGTGTCGGGCACAAACAGCGCATCGTCCAAGTCCTCATTGAGCACCCGGCTCGCAACGCGATAGTTCAGCGTATAGCTGCTCGGCATGCCCGGGATACCCTCATCGGCGTATGCGGACAAATCCACATTCGCGCGCAGACCCGACAACAGTCCGGTTTCCTGATCGATCCAGGCCTTAACAGGTTCTGACAATTCCATGATATCGTCTTCGACCTGAATCTGAATGACCCAGGCCGGACGGCCATCATGGTCCTCGTCCTCAAGAACGGTTATGTCCAGGTCCTTTGCAAACGCTTGCAAGAAGGCGTGCGGATCGTCGCTGAGCAGGGCGGCCACATCGGGTAGCAGCGCATCACCAAGATGTTCTTCGTGTTCCTGCAGCGTGGACGCGAGGTCGTCGTCGATGGGAATACGCAGGAAGTAATCGAAAGTCTCAAAGAGAATGGTCAATTGCTCGCCATCGCTCACCAGAGAAATCAAATCGGATTCGAGCGCTAGACGGTTCGGCCGTTCATAGACGAGGAGGCTTTCCTGGGTCATTTCTTCTTCCTGTCCATCGATCACCATGGAAACAACCATCGCGCTTTGTTGTTGCAGGGACTGGATGGTCGCCTGACTTTCGACCATGCGCTCGATCAGATTGTCAACGGCATCGTCGGCTTGGGCGGGCAGGAGGAGTGCGAGCGGAAGACAAAGGATGCTTGCGAAGAGGCGTGCGTGCGTCTGGTTCATCGGATCTCCTTCGTGAGGAATGGTTATGATGTGCATGTAATCTATTGCGACAGGGAAGGCAAGCTGCGAATGGCGGGGCCCGCCATAATATTTCGCCGCCGGAAGGAGGAGCGGGCGGGGGTGCCGGTCGCAGGCCCGCCCGGGCTTGTTTCCCGGGCGTATTTGGCGTATGAGAGTCGCGATAGGAGATAACAATGCTGGTTGCCAGAGATTGGAAAGATTACGAAATTCTGGACGCGGGTCATGGCGAGAAGTTGGAACGCTGGGGAGATGTGATTCTGCGCCGTCCCGATCCACAGGCGATATGGCCGCCGCTACGCGAAAGCCGGTTCTGGGCACAGGCCCACGCGGAATATCGGCGCAGCAGCAGCGGAGGCGGGTTTTGGGAAAAGAAGCGGTCCGTCCCGAAGCTATGGACCGTGTCCTACGATGCGCTCCGCTATTACGTTGAACCGACGGGTTTCAAGCACACCGGCCTGTTTCCCGAGCAGGCGGTGAATTGGGATTGGATGAGGGATTGTGTGCGTCGCGCCGGACGCACCGTACGCGTGTTGAGCCTGTTTGCCTATACGGGCGGTGCGACGGTGGCATTGGCGGAGGCGGGCGCGGAGGTCTGTCATGTGGATGCCGCGAAGCGCATGGTCTTGCGCGCCAAGGAAAACGTATCGCTTTCCGGCCTGGACCGTTGCCCGGTGCGTTTCATTACGGATGATGTGATGAAATTCATACAGCGGGAAGGACGCCGTGGTAATTGCTACGACGCGATCGTTATGGATCCGCCCACATACGGTCGCGGACCGTCGGGCGAGTTGTGGAAGCTTGAGGAGGCGTTATATCCGTTGATGAGGGACTGTGTCGCGCTGTTGTCTCGCGACCCGCTCTTCTTCCTTGTGAACTCCTATACCAGCGGGTTTTCTCCTGTCGTAGCCGCGAACATGTTGAAGACGCTGATCAAGGCCCCGCAGGGCGGGTCGGTAACCTGCGGTGAGGTTGCCTTGCCGATTTCCTGTTCCGATATGGTATTGCCTTGCGGGGCATACGGACGCTGGGTGGCGGAATGAACAGGTCTTGAATCTGTATTGGTCGGGAATCGTCATTGCCCGCGTTGTTTTAACCTGAACCCTGAACCCTGAACCCTGAAAGCCGAAACCATACCCCTTCTATACGAAGACAATCATCTTCTCGTGGTTGTCAAACCGCCCGGTGTTCTTGTGCAGGCCGATCGTACGGGTGATGCGGACCTGTTGTCGCGGTTGAAGGCGGACCTGAAACAGCGGCATGGCAAGCCGGGGAATGTGTATCTGGGGCTGGTCCATCGTCTGGACCGGCCTGTGGGCGGGATCATGGTCTTTGCCAAGACTTCGAAAGCAGCTTCACGCCTCGCTGCACAGATACGCGCTCGTACGTTCAAGAAGACCTATCTCGCATGGGTTCACGGTTGTCCGCACCCGGAATCGGGACGCTTGGAGCACTGCCTGAAAAAGGAGTCGCGCAGCAATACCGTGCGCGTGGTGCCCTCATCCGATTCGGCCGGCAAACCGGCAGCGTTGGAATACAGCGTGATCGAAAGGCGGCGACACGCGGCGCTGGTGCGAATTGATTTGATTACCGGGCGCCCGCATCAAATCCGTGTGCAAATGGCGTCTATCGGCTGCCCTTTGCTGGGAGACCGAAAATATGGGAACCCGGATGAATGCCCCGACGAATGCGAAATTGCGTTGTGGGCACACGAAATACGCTTTTCTCATCCCACGACAAGGGCGCCGCTCTCCTTCACCGCTCCGCTACCGCCGGAATGGGACATGGGAGGAACAATGCTTCGGTGAAAATATCGCATTTTTTGCTTCGTAACCGTCGAACTTTGGCTAGCATGGCCCATTGTATTTACGTATTCAGTTTATTGGTAAAGGGAAAGGAACTGTATGAAGATCGCATTATTGGGTGGAACCGGGCCGCAAGGGCGCGGACTGGCTTTGCGCTGGGCGTTGGCCGGCGTGGATGTAGTCGTCGGTTCGCGGCAACACGAAAAAGGCAAGCGGATTGCCGAGGAGCTGGTAGAGCGGCTGGGCGATTCGCCCGGCAAGATCACGGGCATGAGCAACGCCGAGGCCGTTGCGGAGGCGGACGAATTCGTTGTATTGGCGACGCCGTTCGCGGGCCATCAACCTACGCTCGAATCCTTGAAAGACGGATTGAAAGGGAAGATCCTTGTGGATGTGGTGGTCCCGTTGGCGGAAGACAATGCGAAGAAGTTTGCGCCGCCCCCGGAGGGGTCGGCCACGGAACAGGCGCAGGCGATTCTGGGCGACGATACGCCCGTGGTGGGCGCCGTGCATAACGTTTCGGCGTATGTGCTTGACCAGGTCGACACGCCCATCAATTGCGACGTGCTGATCTGCGGGAATAAGAAGGACGCGAAAGATCGCGTCATGCCGCTGGTCGAAAAGCTCGGCGTAAAGGTGTACAATGCGGGGCTGGCGGTGAGCGCGCGCGCCATCGAGCACATGACGGCCATACTGATTCGATTGAACAGCTCGAAGGTTACGCCGTTTCGTCACGCGGGCATAAAGATCTGGGCGGAAGATGAATAATCTTTCCGCACATAATCCGTTTGGTGGAATAGCAGAATGATTCGTTTACGCGTGCTTGCTCCTAAAGAAGAACTTGAATACTTGAAAGAGGTGCATGGAGAAGACCGTTCGAAGTTGTTTTCCGTGTTGATCGGTCATTTCGAGGTGTTGCAGAACCGGGCGCAAATGCTGTTGAGCCTGATTGCGATCTGTTTGACCATCACGGGATTTTCCGGGCCGCAGATTGCGCAGTCGGGTCCGGCGGCGCGGACGTTGCTGGCGATCGGTCTTTCGTTTGTTTTAGGTGCGGCGCTGATTCTGGTCATGGGGCCATTGCAATTGCGCTGGGGCACGCAGCGGCGCGCGGATACGGTGGATAATTCCCTGGTCGCCCTGATCGAGCGCCGGAATACGCGGACGCGGAAATACCATGTCGCGTCCGTGGTGCTGGTCATCGGGCTGGCGGGGTATATGGGCAGTTTGCTTACGTATATGCTGGGATTATGATGAAACGGGCGTATTCCTTGATTCGCGGGGTGGGTTATGCATGCGGGATCGCCGCCGTGCTGCTGATCCTGGGGAGCGGCCGGGGCGAGGGCGACGCATCGCGCCTCATGGAGCAGATCGGGTATCTGCTTCTACTGGTGATGTTTGTGTTTTTTGCCGCGTCGTACGTGTTGTACGCCCTGATCCGGGGCGGACGCTGAAGCCGTGTCGCCCGGCGTATTCCGCGTTGAGGGCGCAAAATAGTGGGATTGAGGTATTGACAGCGGTCCCGGGGCTGGCTATCTTTCGCGCCCTTACCCGATTCCAAAGAAGAGAAGAGTTTTGCGATGAAGACCACATTGGTTAAAGAAAAAGAAGTCGAACGGCGCTGGATCCTTGTGGATGCGGCGGACAAGCCGCTGGGCCGTTTGGCTGTGCAACTGGCCGAAATGTTGCGCGGCAAGAACAAGGTAACGTACGCCCCGCACATTGACCAGGGGGATTTCGTGGTGGTCATCAACGCCGCGCAGGTCAAGCTGACGGGGAACAAGGAAGATCAGAAGATATACAAGCATTACACCGGCTATGCCAGCGGGTTGCGCGAGCACCCTGCGCGGCACGTCCGGGCCAATAACCCGACCCGTCTGGTGTCGCAGGCGGTTGCGGGTATGCTTCCCAAGAACAAGCAAAGCCGTCAGATGCTCACGCGGCTTCGGGTTTTTCCGGGCGCGGAACACGCGCATACGGCGCAGCAACCCGAGCCGGTCAGCCTCTGATCGGATGGTGATTAAAGGATCAATATGGCGGTACAGAAGATAGCGGAATATACGGCCACCGGCCGGCGCAAGACCTCCGTCGCACGGGTGCGGCTCGCGCTGGGCGTGGGCAAGTGGATGGTGAACGGGAAAGATGTGACAGAGTATTTCCCGACCGACTCGGTAAGGGGCTACGTGCAACAACCCTTCCAGATGACGGATACGGTCAAGCGATACGACGTGCTTGTCAACGTGCACGGCGGCGGCCCGATGGGCCAGGCGGGCGCGATTCGGCACGGTATTTCCCGGGCGCTGATTCAGGCCGATCCGGAATTGAAAGCCACGCTCAAGGACGCGGGCTGTCTGACCCGTGATCCGCGCGAAAAGGAACGCAAGAAACCCGGCCAGCCCGGGGCGCGCCGACGCTTCCAGTTCTCGAAACGATAATAAGCGTTTACATTTGATTGATTGCGACCCCGAATGTGCCTAACGTTCGGGGTCGTTTTCTTTTGAAGAGGTTTCGGATTTCAGCGTCGGGCATGACCTGGAACAGATGCTCGCAACGGATCTTTTGAACAGGAGGGCGCAGAGACCGAGACGACAGGATGAGTGCATGAATACACAACTGCGAGGCACAGATGAAGTGATGCTCCCCGCCGGTTTTCGCGCGGCGGGCGTTCGTGCGGGCATCAAGCGGCGGGATGTAAAGGACATGGGCCTTATTGTTTCCGACGTGCCGGCGACCGTGGCGGGTGTGTTTACCACGAATCAAGTGAGCGCGGCGCCCGTGAAACTATGCCGGAACCGGCTGAAAGGCGGCACGGCGCGCGCGGTGATCGCGAACAGCGGGAACGCCAACGCCTGTACGGGCGCGGGCGGAATGGCGGATGCCGAGCGCATGGCGCATGTTACGGCTGAAACCCTGGCGATACCCGAGGGGGAGGTGTTCGTTTGTTCTACGGGACATATCGGCGGGCGACTGCCCATGGACGTCGTCGAGCCGGGCATTCGGAACGCGGCCGACCACCTTTCCGATTCCGGCGGAAAGGCTTTTGCCGAGGCGATCATGACCACGGATATCCGCGCCAAATATTGGACGGTCAAGATGACGTTGGACGGCAAACCTGTAACGCTCAGCGGCGTGGCAAAAGGCGCGGGCATGATTGAACCGAACATGGCCACCATGCTCGCGTTTATTATGACCGACGCCGCCGTTGAGCGCGAGGCTCTGCAGGAAGCCTTGAGCGCCGCGGTTGATCAGAGTTTCAACCGGATTACTGTGGATGGCGACCAAAGCACCAACGATACGGTGCTGCTCATGGCCAACGGGCGGGCGGGCAACGCGACGTTGGACCGGCGCCATTCCGCCTGGCCGGATTTCTTCGCCGCCCTGAACGAAGTGGCGCTTCAACTCGCCCTGAAGATCGTGGATGACGGAGAAGGGGCGAACAAGCGCATCGCCATCGTGGTCGAGGGCGCCGCGAACGATGCGGACGCGGACCAGGCCGCGCGGGCGGTGGCCAATTCCTTCCTGGTAAAGACGTCCTGGGCCGGGGTATATCCGAACTGGGGACGAATCATGGACGCGCTCGGATATTCAAAGGCGCGGGTGGACGAAGATCAGGTGGATATCTGGTACGATACCCATCACGCAACCCATAATGGCGTGGCGACGGACACCCCGCTGGCGACGTTGAAAGCGGTCATCGAGCAGGAAGCTTTTACGATACGGATCAACCTGAATCTTGGCGAAGGCCGCGCGGTTGTGTATACGTGTGAGATTACAGAAGAATATGTACGGATCAATGTAACATGATCCCTCAACCATCAACCATTAACCCTTAACCCTTAACCATTAACCATCAACCATTCTCCTCATGCAAAGCGTGATAGAAAAAGCATCGGTCCTGATTGAGGCTTTGCCGTATATCCAGCGGTTTCGCGGCGAAACCGTGGTGGTCAAGTTCGGCGGTAGTATCATGGAGGACAAGGCCGGGGTGGATAACATTCTCAAGGATATCGCCTTCATGGAATGCGTTGGCTTGCGGCCGATCATTGTGCATGGAGGCGGAAAGTCCATCTCGCGACGCATGGCGGAACGAGGCGTCAAGTCGTCCTTTGTCAAAGGGTTGCGTGTGACGGACGAAGCGTCCGTTGGGGTGGTGGAATATGTATTGAATCACGAAGTGAACCCGCAACTGGTGGGCACATTGCAATCGTACGGTTGCAAGGCGCGCGGCATACACGGCGACGATATCATTCGCGTGGTTAAACACGTGGAGCGGGATGCCGCTACCGGCAAGGAATGGGATTGGGGATATGTCGGGGATGTGACGGAAGTGGATGTCGCTCCGATCGAAGCCTTCCTGCAGGCGTCCATTGCTCCGGTCATCACGCCGCTCGGGCGCGGAAGCGATCGGCAGGTCTATAATGTCAACGCCGACGACGCAGCCGCGGCGATTGCGCAGGCGGTCAGGGCGCGTAAACTGGTTTTCCTGTCGGACGTGCCGGGGTTGCTGGCGAATCCGGCGGATAAGGATTCGCGCATATCCACGGTGCGCGTGGCGGAGGTGAACGCGTTGATTAAGCGGGGCGTGATTGATGGCGGCATGCTGCCGAAGATTACGGGAGCGGTCAACGCGTTGAAGGAAGGCGTGCGGAAGACGCATATCATCGACGCCGGCCTGCCGCACTCGCTCCTGCTCGAGTTGTTTACGGAAAAGGGTGTCGGTACGGAGATTGTGCATTGACCCAATTTGGCGTGCACCGCACTGGAACAGTTCGGAGACGGCCCTGCATTGAGGTATACGAATGAGTGAACAATCAGACATTAAATCGCTTCATGCGCAGTACGTCATGCCCACATACGCGCCGGGTCTGGCTTTGGTCAAAGGGCGCGGCGCCACCGTATGGGACGCCGACGGCAACAAGTATCTCGACTTCCTGGCGGGGATCGCCGTAACCAATGTGGGGCATTGCCATCCGCGCCTCGTGCGGGCGATCAGTAAACAGACGGGCCGGCTCATGCATGTGTCCAACCTCTTTTACAACGAGCAACAGCCGCGCTTGGCCGAGGCGCTCGCCAAACGTTCGTTGGGCGGGAAATGTTTCTTCTGCAATTCCGGGGCGGAAGCCAACGAGGCCCTGATCAAGCTCGCTCGGCTATGGGGGCACGCCGAGGGGCGCTACGAAATCATCACCATGCGCGGTTCTTTTCACGGCCGGACTCTGGCGACCTTGACCGCCACCGGCCAGCCGAAAGTGCAGAAGGGTTTTGATCCTTTGCCGGCGGGTTTTGTCCTGGCGGATTTCAACGATCTGGATTCCGTGCGGGCGGCCGTCACCGACAAGACCGTGGCCGTGCTGGTCGAGGCCGTGCAGGGCGAGGGCGGGGTGCGTCCCGCGCGACCGGATTTCATCGAGGGATTGCAGGCGTTATGCCGGAAGAAGAATCTGCTGTTGTTTGTTGACGAAGTGCAAAGCGGTATCGGCCGCACGGGCCATTGGTTTGCGTATCAACGGTATGGTGTCGAGCCCGACGCGATCGCCCTTGCGAAAGGGTTGGGCGGCGGTTTCCCGATCGGCGCCGTTGTCGCGTCGCCGAAACTGGCGGACGTGTTGCAGCCGGGCACGCATGCGACGACTTTCGGCGGGACCCCGCCCGCCTGTGCCGCCGCCTTGGCGGTGATTCGGATCATCGAAGAGGAGGCCTTGCTGGAGAATGCCACGAAGACGGGCGAAATGTTCATGGAAAGCTTGAAGAAGGTGGCGGCGAAGTATTCGTTTATCCGCGAAGTGCGCGGGGCGGGGTTGATGATCGGCCTGGTACTGAACCAACCGGCCAAGGAGCTCGAAAACATACTTCGGGAACACGGGCTAATTACCTTGGCGACGGCCGAAACCGTGATTCGTTTCCTGCCGCCGCTGAACGTCACCCCGTCTGAAGTGCGTCGCGCCGCGAAGATCGTGGACAGGGCCTGCGCCGAGTGGCAGAAACGCCTCAGCAACCCCGGCCCGGACGACGAACCGGCCCGCTTCAAACACCTGCAGTTGACCAAGGATTGAGTTTTTTGAGGCCGCTTGGTCATCAGTAATCGGTTCGGATTCACTTGCGCTGCTGGTCTGGAGGCCCTTGCCCGGCGCGTCGCAAGCGACGGCCCTACAGTCCGACGAACAAAGCATTTTGTAGGGCCGCCGCTTGCGGCGTGCCGATTTCGCCACGAGATTTCGAATAAATCACCATGCCCTTACGATGGCGGCAACGCCTCTATTTTATCTGCTCTAATCGGACCTCTAAAAGAAGGCAAAAACGACGATTTCGTGCAAGATTTAGAGGGAGCGAGGTGGGGTTGAGAGGTTTCAATCGGTTTACCGTCCGCCTTCCCGATCGCGAAGCATGTCGGCATTAAACCTGGCCTGCCCGGGCGTAGTTCGGAGCGCTGGGTTCATGCCCGGCTTCGCCCCCTCGCAAGGCTCGGGAACTACGCCGGGGCAGGCTTCGTCCTGCGCTGCGCTCCGGACGAAGCCTGGTGGCGAGGGACGGAATCGAACCGCCGACACAAGGATTTTCAGTCCTCTGCTCTACCAACTGAGCTACCCCGCCATGAGGAATGAGAAGCGGAATGGTACGGGTTTTTCACTGGATGTCAATGTTTGTGCGTTCTATCCTGCCGCGATGAAGAAATGCCCTTTTTGCGCGCCGGAGTCCGGCCGGATCCTGATGGAACGGAACGGGCTGATCGTGATGGCCGACCGGTATCCGGTCACCAAAGGACACCTGCTGTTTATCCCGGCGCGGCATATCCCCTCGTTTCGCGAGATGACGGATTCAGAATGGAGCGGCGTGTTGGATTTGGTCAGGGAATGGAGCGCGCGTCTACAGGCGGAAGATGAATCAATTCAGGGGTTCAATGTCGGAATCAACGACGGCGTGGCGGCGGGCCAGACGGTGATGCATGCGCATATCCATCTGATTCCGCGCCGGACGGGGGACGTTGACAATCCGCGCGGCGGCGTGCGCGGCGTCATTCCGGGGCAGGCGGATTATACGGCGGAATAAGGTATGCCGGTATGGTGTTACACCAGTCCGGCATGGTCGGGATGCGCGTCGTGCGGCGAGATCTTGTGCAAGGTCAGCGTGTCGTGGTTGCGCGCGAAGTAATCAAGCTTCCATTGGTCGGGGAAGAGGATCACCAATTGGCCGCGCACGTCTTGAGCGAGTCGTACACCGTCACCAAGGAATTTGTTTTCGAATCGGCTGCGATCGATATCGGGCTCGAACCAGCGTATGTGCGTGTAGGGCGCGGGTTCCAGGCGTGCGTTCGCGCCGTATTCCGTTTCCAGGCGGTATAACACCACCTCGAACTGCAACTGGCCGACCGCGCCGAGGATCGGTGTGGCTTGTCCGTCGCCGAGCAGGGAAAAGGCCTGGATAACGCCTTCGTCGAGGAGCTGGTCGAGGCCGGACTGGAATTGTTTGATCTTGGCGGTCCCGACGCTGCGGATGAAGGCGAAGGCTTCCGGCGGGAAACGCGGGATCTCGTCGTACACGATGTCGGGATTGGTGGACAGGGTCGCGCCGATACGGAACGAGCGATGCATGACCAGGCCGACGACATCGCCGGGATAGGCGCGCTCCACGGATTCGCGTTCCTGACCAAAGAGTTTCTGCGTGTAGGACAGCCGGACGGGCTTTCCGCCGTCGGGATCGTTGACCGTCATGTCCTTTTCGAACACGCCGGAACAGACGCGTACGAAGGTAAGCCGGTCGCGATGGCGCGGGTTCATGTTGGCTTGGACCTTGAAGACGAAGCCGGAGAAATCGGGATGCGTGGTCGGAACCGGGGTATCGCCGGACGTGCGCGCCCGGGGCGGCGCGCCGTGTTCGACGAAGTAGTCGAGCAATAGTTGAATGCCGAAATTGGTGATCGCGCTGCCGAAATAGACCGGCGTGATCCGGCCGGCCATGACCTGTTCCTCGTCCCATTCCTCGCCGGCACCGGCCAGCATTTCCAATTCCTCGGTCCAAGGCTCGTACAGATGCGGCGGAACGCGTGCACGGATGTGTTCGTCGTGGATCCCGCTGACCCGGGCGGGCGCGGGATACGCGCCGTGCGCGGTGCGCTCAAACAGGTGCACTTCCTTTTTCAGCCGGTCATACACGCCTTTGAACTCGTCCCCGCTGCCGAGCGGCCATGTGACCGGGAAAGCGCCGAGACCGAGTACCCGTTCCAGCTCGTCAAGTAACAGCAACGGGTCTTGCGCCGGCCGGTCCATCTTGTTCATGAAGGTGAAGATCGGAATGCCGCGCAGCCGGCAAATTTCAAACAGTTTGCGTGTGCGTTCTTCGATGCCTTTGGCGGCGTCGATAACCATAATGACGCTGTCGACGGCCGTCAGCACGCGGTAGGTGTCTTCGCTGAAATCCTTGTGGCCGGGCGTGTCGAGCAGGTTGATGACGCAGTCGCGATAATCAAATTGGAGCAGGGTGGACGAGACGGAGATGCCGCGTTCCTTCTCGAGTTCCATCCAGTCGGACGTGGTGGTGCGCTGATTACGGCGCGCCCGGACGGAGCCAGCCAGTTGAATGGCGCCGCCGTAGAGCAGCAGTTTCTCCGTCAACGTGGTCTTGCCCGCGTCCGGATGCGAGATGATCGCGAACGTGCGGCGCCGATTTATTTCTTTTTTGAGTTTGCTCTGGTCCATGATGAAGGGGCGGGGAATGTAGGCGAGAACGGGGGGCCTGTCAATGAGGGTAAGGCAACCCGGGATTGAAAGAGGGACGGGCGGGTGCTACGGTGATCGCACCATGCGGACTCAGCTCATTCATCAGGCGTTGGCGGTGGACTTCGATTATCCCGTGCTGTTCACGCGCGACCTGTTCGATCCGGCCAATCCCGTCCTGCACGATACGCTCTGTCGCCTCAACGAATCTCGTGCGCACCGGGTCCTCGTTTTTATCGACGGGGGACTGGCGGAAAGCGACCCGACGATCGCGTCCCGGGTCAGTGCTGCGCTCCACGCCTGTGCGCCGGACGTAGAGCTGGTCAAGGCGCCTCACATCGTGCCGGGCGGCGAAGCGATCAAGAACGATTACCGGCTGACGATGGAGATGGTGGACACCATTCTGGAGTACCGCTTATGTCGGCATTCCTTTGTGCTTGCCGTTGGCGGTGGTGCGGTATTGGACGCGGTCGGGTTTGCGACGTCCATCGTGCATCGCGGTCTACGGACTGTTCGAGCGCCCACGACGACCCTGGCCCAGAACGATGCGGGCGTGGGGGTGAAGAACGGGATGAATCTGCACGGAGGCAAGAACACCATCGGCACGTTTCACCCGCCGTTCGCGGTGTTGAACGATTTCGCGTTGCTCGACACCCTGCCGCAGGTTCATTGGATCGGCGGCGTTGCCGAAGCGTTCAAGGTGGCGCTGATCAAGGACGCGGAATTCTTTTCCGTGTTGTGCCGGGAAGCGGAACGTTATCGCGAACGGGACATCGCGGCCATGGAGCGTATGATCATTCGTTGCGCGGACCTGCATCTGGAACATATCCGCATGAACGGGGACCCGTTCGAAATGGGCCGCGCGCGGCCGTTGGATTTCGGACATTGGGCGGCGCACAAACTCGAAACGATGTCGAATTATCGGGTCTCGCACGGCGAAGCCGTTGCAACCGGACTGGCGGTCGACGCGCTGTGCGCCGTGGAACGGGGATGGCTCGCGTCGGAGGACGGCGATGCGCTGATGCGCGGTTTGATCGCGTCGGGATTTTCGTTATGGCATCCCGAGTTGGAACGGCGGCTTGGTGACGGCGCGCTCGAAGTGCTTGGGGGGCTGGCCGATTTCCAGGAGCATCTGGGCGGCGAACTGTGCATAACCTTTCCGGCCGGTCTGGGCCGAAAACAGGAAGTGCACGAAATCGATCCCGCGGGTATGGAACGGGCCGTCATGCGGTTGAAATCGTTTGTTGCACCCTTTCAGGGTGCGTGATGGGGGGGGCGGTGTTGTGAACCCGGGGTTTCACCCCGGGCTCACGAATGGCACGCTTTCAGCGTGCCGCCGGATGCTCCCCGAAGGGGAGCAACCAGGGAGATCAGGAATGGCGCGTTTTCAGCGTGCACCCGGATGCGCGTCTTCGAAAGGTGTGGAATGCAAAACAGATGGTTTTACGGGCGAATGAATTTCTGATTATTGCTCCCCGAAGGGGAGCCATTCGTAAGCTCCGGGTGCAACCCGGAGATAGTTATGACGTTCGGAACACATGCTCCCTGAAAGGGAGAAACAAGAGAAGGAAACACCATGTCTCAATCACTATCCCGGGTGTTGATACACCTTATATTCGGCACGAAAAAGCGCGAACGCTGTCTGGCCTACCCCGCATTACGTGAACAGCTCGATGCCTATATGGTTGGGATCCTCAGGAATATTGATTCCCCGGCTTTACAGGTCAAATCAGTCATCGATCACGTTCACATTCTATATGTGCAATCTCGTACACGATCGGTTTCGGATGTGGTCGGCACGGTAAAACGGGAATCCTCGGCGTGGATAAAAACATGGGAGCAGGATCGTAAGGATCCGTTTCTCATGAAGTTCGCATGGCAGACCGGATATGCGGCGTTTTCGGTCAGCGAGTCGAAAGTGATGGAGGTTAAGCGCTATATTCAGAATCAAGAGGAACACCATCGCAGGGCAACGTTCCAGGATGAGTATAGAGAATTTTTGACGCGTCACGGTGTGCAATTTGATGAGAAATATGTTTGGGATTGAGCGTTTGTTGCACCCTTTCAGGGTGCGTGATGAGGGGGGGCGGTGTTGTGAACCCGGGGTTTCACCCCGGGCTCAAGAATGGCACGCTTTCAGCGTGCGCCCGGATGCTCCCCGAAAGGGAGTAACAAGCGGGTTCAAGAGTGGTGCGTTTTCAGCGTGCCTCCGGCGCTCCCCGAAAGGGAGCAACCAAGGAAATCAGGAATGGTGCGCTTTCAGCGTGCGCCCGGATGCTCCCCGAAGGGGAGCCATTCGTAAGCTCCGGGTGCAACCCGGAGATAGTATGACGTTCGGAATACATGCTCCCTGAAAGGGAGCAACAAGCGGGTTAAAGGGCACGCTTTCAGCGTGCCGCCGGATGCTCCCCGAAGGGGAGCCATTCGTAAGCTCCGGGTGCAACCCGGAGATAGTTATGACGTTCGGAATACATGCTCCCTGAAAGGGAGCAACAAGACTGCATGAAATTAGGCTCACATAGCTCACCTATCCATCTGACCTATTGTCTCAACGTGCATCCGGGTGAGACCTGGCCGGAAAACATCGAGGCCATGCAGACGCATACCTTGGCTGTGCGCGACGCGGTGTGTCCCGATGCGCCCTTCGGCCTGGGGCTGCGGTTGGGCGCGCGCGCCGCGCGCGAATTGGCCGACCCGTCGAACGAGGACGCGTTCAAGGCCTTTCTGCAAGAACACAATCTGTACGTCTACACGATCAACGGGTTCCCGTACGGTCGCTTCCATGGCGGGCGCGTAAAAGAGCGCGTATATCAGCCCGACTGGACGACCGACGCGCGTCGGGATTATACCCTGGACCTTGCCGAACGGCTGGCCGCCCTCCTGCCCGACGGCCAGGACGGGAGCATCAGCACGTTGCCCGGCGCCTACAAACTGCTCGTGCGCGAGGATCGCGACCCGGAAATCATGGCGCAAAAGATGATGGATTGCGTCGCGCGATTGGCGGAACTTCATCGCGAAACGGGGCGCGAACTGCATCTCGGCCTTGAACCGGAACCCGCCTGTTTCCTGGAAATGACCGACGAGGTCATTGCCTTTTATAACCAGGTGCTGCTCGATCATGGCCGCGCGTATTTGAGTCGAATCAGCGGCGAGGGCGCCGATACGGCGGAAGAATGGATTCGCCGGCATCTGGGCGTTTGTCTCGACACGTGTCACGCCGCGCTGCAGTTCGAGGATCCGGCGTCCTGTCTGGAACGGTACGCGCGCGAAGGCGTGCGCGTATCCAAGGTACAACTCAGCGCCGCGCTGGAAACGGCGAATACCGAATCGGCCCGGCGCGCCCTGCGCCCGTTTGACGAGCCGGTCTACCTGCACCAGACGCGGGCGCGCTGTGTGGATGGGCGCCTGTTGCGCTGGAACGATCTGTCCGACGCGTTAACGGCCCTGCCGCGCCAGCCCATGGCCGAAACGGTCCGCATCCATTTTCACGTCCCCTTATGCTGGGCCGGCGCCCCGCCGTTGGGAACAACGGCCGCCGGGTTGGACGCGCGTTTCTGGAACGCCCTGCAGCAAGGGGCCTGTCCGCATCTGGAAATCGAGACGTACACGTTCGATGTGCTGCCCGAAACATTGAAGTCGGGACCCGTCAACGATAGTATAGCGCGCGAATTCCAATGGACCCTGGAGAGATTGACATGAAGACATATCCCCTGAACGGCGTGACCCTGGAACTGACGACCGGCGACATCACGCGGCAGTCCGATTGTCGTGCCGTGGTCAACGCGGCCAACGCGCAACTGGAGACCGGCGGCGGGGTCGCGGGCGCGATTCATCGCGCGGCCGGCCCTGGATTATATGAAGAATGCAAGCCGCTCGCCC
>SLGY01000215.1 GCA_007136425.1 Kiritimatiellia bacterium | reverse complement strand
TGATTTTCATCTATGAGCTCTTCCATGCCAATTCTCCTCGTTCAAAATCGGCGCACTGTGCGCCAATCTACGTGAGCAGGATGACACGGGGTGATCGTCCGGCATAGGTTGCCGGTAGCATATACGAAAAAGAAATGTACTACCGAGATAGATTAGTAGGTGAGCTGCATGTCGCGAATTAGCTCTCTTGCCGTGGTCTTGGCAAAATCGACGCTCCAGAATTCATGGCGATTGGCTCGCCAATTTTTGTATACGCCCGTCGCCCCCAGCTCCGTAAGATTGGAGAGCCGTTTGGAGGCCAGGTGGACGATTTTTGATCCGGGTGTACAGATTTGGTCGATATAGGGCGCAGGAATATCCTTATAGGTATTCTTCAGGGCCGCAACGATCAGGGAATGTTCAACGCCATCACGGGCCTCACGGCGGTACAGAAAGTATATTTGATAGAAGTCGGCCAAAATGAAGTTCATCTTCGAAAGAATGTACCGGGAGCAGGATGGATGTTTCGTGCTAACGGCGATCGGGCAGGCGATCCTTTTAAGCGCATCCCGCGCAGATCGCGCTTGTTTTATGTCTGTTGAGCGGAATGCTTTGATCGACAATTCTTGGAGCAGTCGGAGGACATTGGGCATCTGATAGATCACCCCGGGTAACACTCTGTTCAGCGAGCATATTGCATCGACATCCATCTTCTGAACCTTCTCCAATATGGGCTTCAATTCGCCATCCACCCGAGGAGAAATTTTTTCTGATTGATCCGCATCGATACAGAACTGTCTTCGCTTGGATTCGAAATTGGGGGAGGTCGCTTCTAAAAGTTTGTCGAGAATTGATTTCCCGCCGGAGATCTGTCGCTGCCAGTAGCGGGGTGCGGGATGCCCTTTGAAGCTGCGCAGAAGTTCAGCGATCGTCGCTGCTGCGGCTTCGTCGACTTTTCTGGTTCCGCCAGTAAGGCGATCCATTATTCCGGCCCTGAATCTAGCTCTGATTTCGGCTAAACGGTATAGCTTATCCATCGCGTCCTTCTTCTTCCTGACACGGTCCCGCGCGCATTTTTCTGCATTCCGGCAGATCACATGATATGCAGCATGCGCGCCCGTATCGCCGACGACACGCAACCGCGCATTAGACAGGCATTAGACAGAATGCAAATGAAGATTCGATGGATTTAACAATGGGCCTGTCTTTATTGGCTCCGGCGGTAGGGCTCGAACCTACAACCTAGTGATTAACAGTCACCCGCTCTACCATTGAGCTACGCCGGAAGAAAATCGCGCCCCCACCATATCGTTCGCTGAAGCAATGTCAAGTCTGTGTCAGAAGCCTTCTCCCCAGGTACCGCTCGCAGATTTGGTAGTGGATCAGCATGGACCGAATATCGATCCATTCCTCGTCGGAATGCAGCTCACCCACAAGCGGGCGGGACATCATTACAGGAATCCCGACATTCGCAAAGAAACGTCCGTCGCTGCCGCCCGACGTGTGCACGAGGCGAGCGGTAGCGCCGGTCACCTCGCGAATGACATCCAGATAGAGGGGGTCGGGGTTCAGGTGCGCGGGTGCGGCGCTGATGATTCGTTCGTATGCGACATTAGGTGCAAGTTGACTGGTGATCCGCTCTTCGATTTCAGCGACCGTGAACGGCGGTGGAAACCGGATATCAAGTACCGCTTCGGCTTCCTGAGGGATGCGGTTGATCGTACGGTTTCGCGTACCCAGCAGGGTGCATGCGCACGTAGCGTTCCGGGATTCGCCGTCCGCGCCGATCTCGTCCGGTTCATCGAATTGAGACTGGATTCGCGTGATCGAGCGCATCAATATCTCCAACGCGTTTCGTCCGAACCAGGGGCGCGCGGCATGGGCGGCGTGACCGGTTGCGATAAGCCGGGCGTGAATCAATCCTTTCTCTTCCACGGTGACTTCGCTCAATGAGCCGCCGTCAGGGATCAAGGCCGCTTCACAACGCAAACCGAGTGTGTTGACCAGGTAACCGAGTCCGGCCTCGCCGCCGGTTTCTTCGTCCGTGGTGATCACCAAGCCGAGCGAAGCGTCCGGGTGCCGTGTATGAAACGCACGAAAGAGTTCGAGCAAGATAGCCAATGCACCCTTCATGTCACCGGCGCCGGGCCCGTAAATGCGGTCGTCGCGCAGTCGGGATCGATAAGCGTCCGGATCCGGATGGTCAATGACGTCAAGATGCCCGCAAAGGAGAATGTCCGGCTGATGTACGCCTTCTGGTCGGGCGATGAGTGATGGGTGACCGGCGTACCGGTACTCCTCCAGGGTGATATGGGAAAGGGATTCCAGATGATTGCGAATGAATTCCAGACCGCGGGCGATATGGTCGGGTTGCGTGGCCGTACCGGGTATGAGAATCAAGTCCCGCGTAAGGGCTATCAGTTGCGCGCGCAACGCGTCATCGTGTGTGAGGTCAATCCCGGTCATAAGCCCATTGTACCGGTAGAATCTCCTTGGTAGCCAGAATCATTTCCATGCAATCCTCTGTTTCTGCGGCCAGGCAAAGAAATTGGCCTTTTACGATGTGCCCATCCCGGTCGCGGTTCAGGTTGATGGGCAGCAACCCTTTCGCTGCGCCGGCCCGAAAGAGCAGGCCGTGTCTTTCCAGTTGGGAGAGGATGGTCCGGCTTGGTACGCCGCTTTGAAAACGCAGGTTGCGCAATAACCAGGCGTCCCCGGGACAAAGATGCCGGGCGAGTATTGCCGGATAGGTCGCGCCGGTGACGCGCGCATTGATTTCGCACAATATGACGCGGGTGTCCCCCTCGACTTGTGCAATTAGGAAATCGGCGCTGGCCGTGCCCCGATAGGCTTGATCGTGTAACCACGTTGCGGCGTCGGCGGCTTGGGCGAAGATTTGTTCGCGTAGCGCGTCGTCGTTCTGCAGGTAGGGGGGCGGGGCGAGGTTTCCTTCATGCACGCTGGACGCGCTGAGAATCTGTTCGGTCAGATCGTAGAGCCACGCCTTTTCTTCGTTCACGAAGATCTGTACACTGGGCGACCCCATTCGGTGGATCGCGCCCGCCGTGTCGTCCAACCAGCCTTGGACCATGCATGGACCTTCGAAGAAGAGATAGTCGGGGATATCCTGTTCCCGCGCGGTACGGATATCAAGTTGCAACATGCCGATACCCGAAGCGCCGATCTGCGACTTGATGACCGCGCGCGTATATCCGAGTGGTTGCAGCGTTGCCAGCGCGGCGAGCGCCTCCGCCGGATCGGCGGCGACTCGGGTATCGAATGTCGGATAGCCCGACGCTTCGAGGAACCGGTGCAACTCCAATTTGTTGTTGCCGCGCTTACTGCCGGCTTCCCCGGTCACCAATCGTTTGCCCGTATGCTCGGCCAGCAGCCGCAAGGCCCGATCGGCAACGAATCCGTCCATCCAGCTTGCGCCGTGCCCAGCAATGGATGCAATCGCCGAATGGTCCGGGGCTTTACCCTGTTCGAGTGCATGCTGCGCTTCCATATATGCCGGATGCGGAAGAATATGTCGGTCCGGAATGGAGAGATTACATGCTTCATCGAAGTATTCGAGAAGGAGCGGGTCGGGCTCGCTTTCAAGAATCAGTAGATTCCGGTTGGCTCCGCGGAACAGGAGATCGATGATGGGCAGTAATCGTCCGCCGTAGGTTTCGATCTGGCCAACCTCTTCGCGTAAGCGTTCAGTCTCTCCTTCGTTACCGTAGAAGAGCGAGAGCAGGTTGGCTACAAACACGGCGTTCCGGTCCCAGAAAGGGGGAAGGTGGCCGGGCTTAACGGTGACGGTACAGCTCATGCGATCAGTATAACCAAAGCGGGCCGCTCGCGCCAATCTTTTGCCCGGGACCATTCCCCTGCGCAACATCGCCTTGCGTCGGGCCGGTCCTACGTTATATCAGGGCTCCGTTTCGGGTTCGGAACTGCCTTTGTCCTGTTCGACATCGTCGATTTCGGCGGATGGTTCCGGGTCTTCGTCCAGTATGGATTGGACCTGCTCGGCCAGGGCGCAGCGCGAGTCGGGGACCGGGTCGAGACGGTGCAACGACAGGTGCAACGTGTTGTCGATATAGTCATCAACGTCGAGATCCCGCTCCACGCTGAGCGTTTCCAGTTCGATATAGCCCAACCCGCGGTTCGCGTACATCTGCAACGTGCATCCGCCTTCGGGATATTCGCCTTCCGTGATGTTGGACTGTGCGCGGGCGACAATGAGGATGTCGCCCGCCTGCGCAGCCATCCAGGCGCGCGGCGAGTCCGACCCGAGTTTGTGTTCATCGCCGCGTTGTGCGTCATACACCAGGGTATTGCCGCAATACTTCAGCACGCCGGGTTCGGGCGGGTCGAACTTGAGCAGGGCAATTCCGTCGGGGAAACGGGAATCTTCTTCAATGGGAATGACGACATGATCGGGTTCTTTAATTTGGGAAAGGTGCCAGAGTGTGACCGGAATGGTGGACGCGTCCGCGCGTTCAATTCGTTGCCGTACCGAAATCGAACTGTTTGTCGGGTCCAATCGTATGGTGCGGGTCACGCGAATATGCAGCGGTTCTCCATAATCCCGACTGAATAAGGCATATTGACTCTCGTCTTCCGTTCGCCAGGCGCGGCCGGTCCACGGCACGCCGTCCAGAATGCGTGACGGCGGCCAGTCGCCATCCTGGAAATCCGGCCAATGATTCTGGGCGACAGGCCATATCCAGTCGCCGCCGAAATTGCGCCATTCGTCTTCCGCTTCTTCCGACCGCGCGGGTTGGCCGTGTAACGTCTCGTCCAACCGCAGGACATTCTGTTCCCCGCGAAATCCCAGATGCGCGATACGTCCGATTTCCGGAATAACGACGACTTCCAGAACGTCGTTGCGTAAGCGATACGCGTTGGTCCAGCCCTCATAATCGATTGGAGCGATCGGAGCGATCGGGACGGGCTCGTCCCGTGTGTTGTTCTGCGTGTAAGCCGGTTCAGTGGAGCATAGAAATAGGGCGAAAACACCTGCCGAAAAAATAACATTTCTTTTCATGCGCATGGGAGAGTGTAACGGAAGAGCGACAGCGGAGCAAGAAACGTCGACAATTCATTTGCTCCAGGCATGCAGCATCAGGCGCCGAAGAGGAATAGTAGCCAATGATCCGTATGCCGCGCCCAGGCTGCTTCGTTATGGGCGGCCTCAGGGTCTTCGGAGACGAGCAGGTTTTCCCCGGGCCTAATCCCTTTTTCGGCCAGGACCTCGAGCATGGCGTGTAAATCGCCGGTCAATCGCCGTTCCAGATCGTCGCCTTGTCCGCAATAAAGGAATAGGCGCAGATCGGGCGCTGTCCGGGTCTTTTTGACCAAGTCGAGCGTGTAACGGTCTTGCTTGTATTCGAACGCGGATGACAGGCAAGCCGCGCCGAAAAATACGTCGGGCCGCGTCCAGGCCATGTAAAACGATATGCCTCCGCCCATGGAGGCGCCGGCCACGGCGGTGTGGGCCCGGTCGGGGCGCGTGCGGTATGTGCGGTCGATGAAAGGTTTCAATTCCTCGACGACAAACCGCGTATAGGCTTCGCCAAGTTCGGAGGGATTGTACTCTACAAAACGGTCCGGCGTACTGTAGATCCCGACCACAATGATCTCTTGTAAACGCCCTTCCTTGATCAGTTTCGTGCACCATTCGTCGACTTCCCAGTCCTGGCCCCACGTCGAGGTATTTGGGTCGAAGACCTGTTGCCCGTCATGCATGTACAGAACCGGATAGCGCCGGTCTGGGTCCGTCTCGTAGGATGGAGGAAGCCAGACGATCACTGTCCGTTCGTGCCGTAAATGCTCGGACGCGACACGTTCATGCACGCGATACGCACCAACAATCCGGGGCTGGACAATCCGTTGATCGTGCCATTGCCGGACCGTGTGTTCTTCCGTGATGTCGGCGCCCGGCGGGATCAAGTGATTATCCGGCAGGCGCCCATTGGCCAGCACCTCCTCGGTATCCCACGAGCCTCGCGTGATCTTGTATTCGACCGGAACATCGGACGGAACGATGATGTCGCCTTCCCAGACCAGGTCATCGCGTCGAGCCAGCGCGAAACTGGCCGGATCCCAGCCGCCCAATGCGCTGACATTGCCGCTGATAAACACCTGCTCGCCGACCGGCAGCGGATGCATCGTGTTGATGCGGAAGGAGATTCGTCGGGCCGTGGGTGGCGTTGTCTTTCTTTTCATACTGAACCTGCGTGTGATTGCGGATGACCGTTGTTCGGCGTTCACAAACATAATACGGTGCCCGCCGATCTCCGGCCAGTAAATTCCGTGGCTCTGATATGAGACCACAAGCCTTAGCGAACCCGGCAAACTGACCCCATTGGGTGAATCCGCCGGACGCAGAGGTCCGGCCTACAACGGTCCGTGGTTGTAGGCCGGGCTCTGCCTGCCGCGCCGGATACTTTGCGCAGGCGGGTCCCCGGCGATTATTCGCTAAGGATTATGCTGCGGGACAGCGGAGGGATGGCGCACGTTTTTTCACTGTTGCCGAAAAGAGAAAGCGGGTCATAGTAAACGAATCATGACGTCGTTTGATGTACATACCGACGAATTGACGCGCCGCCTCTATGCAAACGATGCGTCGATGTATGAGGAAATGCCGACCGGCGTCGTTTTTCCGCGTACGGAGGAGGATCTGATCGCCGTCTTATCCCGCGCGCGCGCTCAAGCGGAGCCGATCACGCTGCGCGCTGCGGGCACGAGCCTGGCGGGTCAGGCCACCGGGGCGGGGATCGTGGTGGATGTATCCCGGCATATGAACCGGATACTCGAGTTCGATCCGGACCGGCGGCGGGCCCGCGTTCAGCCGGGCGTTATACGCGATACGCTCAATCGCGTTGCAGCCCCGCACGGCCTGCATTTTGCCCCCGACACGTCCACTACCGATCGTTGCATGGTCGGCGGCATGCTTGGCAACAATGCGGCGGGGCTCTATTCCGCGCGGTACGGTTCCACGCGAGAGCATGTTCATTCCATACGGGCCGTCTTGCATGACGGCTCCGTGGCCGAGTTCGGTCCGTTGACGCCCGAAGAATTGACGGCGAAGCAGGAGGCGGACACCGCCGAAGGAAGAATCTACCGGAATATGATCGCGATCCTGAAACGGCACACGGACCGCATCCGAAACAACTCCCCGCATCCGAACATCGTGCGGCGCAACACCGGGTACGCTCTGGATCGCTTGACGGAAATGGAACCGTTTACGCCGGGAGGGCGCCCATTCAACCTGGCCGAACTGCTGTGTGGAAGCGAGGGAACCCTGGCGATAACCGCGGAAGCGGAGGTGCGGCTCACGCCGTTACCGACGGAGCGAATCCTGGTCATCCCGCATTTTGCTTCGCTCAACAAGGCCTTGGAGGCGGCCGTGACAGCGGTGGCAGAAGGGGCGGTTGCGGTGGAGTTGATGGATGACATTGTCTTATCGGCGGCGCTGGAGAATGAGGAACAGAAACGGAATCGATTCTTTCTCGAAGGCGCTCCGGCTGCGTTGCTGTTGATTGAGCTGCATGCCGATACGTGCGGCAATCTGGAAGAGCGCGCGCACCATATGCAACGGCTGTTGCAGGAATCGCATGACGCGTATGCCGCCCCGATCCTTGCGCGGCGGGAGGATATGACGCGTGCGTGGGCCTTGCGCAAGGCTGGACTGGGATTGTTGATGGGGGTCTGGTCCGATACGAAGACGCCCGAATTCATGGAAGACACCGCGGTGCGCGTGACCGATCTGCCGGCCTATATCCGCGATATTCAGGCCCTCATGGCGCGCTATAAGGTCCGATGCGTGTACTATGGACATGCGTCCGTGGGGGAATTGCATCTGCGTCCGGAACTGAACGTGAGCACGCGCGACGGCCGAGAAACCATGCAACGCATGGCGGAAGAGGTGGCCGACCTTGTGCGAACCTATCGTGGTTCCCTTTCCGGAGAGCACGGGGACGGGCGGGTACGTGCGCCCTACATCGAACGGGTTCTCGGCGCGGAAATGACGGCGCTGTTGGACGAGGTCAAACAAGCGTGGGATCCAGACCGGGTATTGAATCCCGGAAAAATCGTGCGGGCTGAAACGATCGACGCGCATCTGCGGCTCACGGATGCGAAGTCGTCGCCCGACACCGTAAAGACCGTTTTCCAATGGCGCGATCAGCACGGGTTCGAACAGGCGCTCGGCCGCTGCAACGGCGCCGGCGTGTGTCGCAAACTGGCGGAGTCCGGCGGTGTCATGTGTCCTTCGTATATGGCGACACGCGAGGAAAAAGACAGTACGCGCGGGCGCGCCAATCTCTTTCGCCAATTGTATCACGGGAAACAGCGCGACGCCTTTGCGTCGGAAGATTTGAAGACCGCGCTGAACTTGTGTCTGAGCTGTAAGGCGTGCAAGACGGAGTGCCCCGCCAATGTGGACATGGCCCGTATGAAGGCGGAATTTATGCACGGCTGGCGTTTACGGAAAGGCGGCACGCCCGGCCAACGTTTCTTTGCGGCGCCCGAACGCGCGCTGAAATTCGGCGCCCGGATGCCCGCCGTTTCCAATTATCTGGCCCGGCTGCGACCGGTCAGGGCGTTGTTACACAGCCGGTACGGTATCCATCGGCAACGTTCCCTCCCACCTTTGGCGGCTTTGCCGTTTTACGACTGGTTTCGAAGACGACCGACATCGGAAGCGTCAGGGCCGGCGGTATTGATCCTGAACGATGTATTCATGAATTATCTCGAGCCGGACATCGGAAAAGCCATGGTGCGGGTCCTGGAAATCATGGGCTGTCATGTGGCGGTCACGCCCCCCATGCCGAGTGTACGCGCGCGCATTTCCCAAGGGTACCTCGATGAGGCAAAAATGATCGCGGAACAATCCGTCCGCGAATTGACGCGGGATACGAATAACGAAGTTGCTTTGATCGGACAGGAACCCTCTGAATTATTGACCTTCCGCGATGAAGTCGTAGATCTGGTAGATAAGAACGACTTGGAAGCCGCTCGCAATGTGGCCGCTCGCGCGTTTCTGTTGGAAGAGTATGTGAATCTGCGGGCATCGGATTGTGGCGGTTACTTTAATGGCAAAGGGGAAACAGTTCAGGTGCACGGGCATTGTCATGCCAAGTCGCTGACGGGCATGGCGCCGTTGCTGGACGCCCTGCGCGTGGCCGGCTATGTTCCTGTCGATATGCAGACGGGTTGTTGCGGTTTGGCGGGCAGTTTCGGTTACGAATCCGCGCATTATCCGTTATCCATGCAAATCGGTGAATTAAAACTCTTTCCGTCCGTGCGTGCGTTGCCGGAAGCGACGAAGATTTGCGCGCATGGATTTTCCTGTCGGCACCAGATTCTCGACGGAACCGGGCGACGGGCCGGCCATCCGGCGCAATTACTGGCGGCGGCGATCTAGCCCGCCACAATCCTTAGCGAATAATCGCCGGGGACCCGCCTGGGCAAAGCCTCCGGCGCGGCAGGCAGAGCCCGGCCTACAACCACGGACCGTTGTAGGCCGGACCTCTGCGTCCGGCGGATTCACCCAATGGGGTCA
>SLGY01000013.1 GCA_007136425.1 Kiritimatiellia bacterium | reverse complement strand
GGTTGGGACGCGGAGCTGGGCGGCCGGCTGCCGCTGGAACAGGTGGATGATTATGTGCGGCTGAAGGCGTTCGGCGGATATTACAAGTATCACGGTCGGCGTGGGCTGGATGATATCGACGGTTTTCGCGGCCGTTTGGAGGTGCACGTCAAACCTTCTTTTGTCGTGGACGCCGTGTACTACGAGGACGACGAGTTGACGGGCGGGAACTATTCGATCGGCGCGTACGTTTCGGTTCCATTGGACCTTGCAAACCTTGCAAACGGACGGAATCCATTTGCCGGGGCCGCGGAGCGCTGGGATGCGGGCGCCCAATCCGAAGACTTGACGTACCGTCTGACGGACATGGTGCGGCGCGATCCGCAGATCCGCACGTTGATGGCGGAGCCGGAAGAGCGGCCGGACCTCATGGAGACGACCTCCGAGACACGGACCCGCGAAGAAGTGGTCGGCGTGGAGCGCCGGACGGCCACGGTGGCGACCGACATCACGTTCGTGGACGGAACGAGGGGGTCGGACGCCAATCCGGGGACATTTGAAGCGCCCAAGAATACGGTGCAGGGCGGGGTGGACCAGCCTCGGAGCATGGTGTTTGTGCATGACATACCCGGCGCCTACAACGAGAACGTCGTGATGACCGAGGGCGTGTACCTGCGCGGCAGCGGTTCACCGATCCCGGCGTTCGGCGGGAAGTACTACGGTAGCGGCGTTCCTCCGGTCATCGATGGCCGAAGCATGGGCCCGACGGTGACCATGGCCGACCAGACGATTATTCGGGGATTCTCCATCCGAAATACGGATTTGGGCGGCCCGGAACAATTCGTGAATGTGGGCCCCTTGGGACCCTACGAAGTGAGTCGCGTTGGAATCTTCGGGGATAACGCGACGGACCTCACGATTATGGAAAATAGAATCGGGGGGAACTCGACCGGCGTGCTCCTGGCCCGGGAAGGGGACTTCAACCTTACCTTCCTTAATAACGGGGTCTTTAATAATGATGAAGACGGGTTATTGGTGGATGCGATCGGCTCCAGCGGTACGTTCAATGCACTGATCCAGGGTTCCGGGTTTACCGGTAACGCCGGGTTCGGGGCCTTGATCGAATCTTCCAATTACGATTTCTCACTTGCCCATCTTCGGAATAATTTCTTTACCGGCAACCGGATGGGCGGCTTGGGGATCGCCCAGTTCGACAACGAGTTGGCCATGGCGCTCGTATCGGGTGCCGAGGCAAACAACAACGTAGATGTTGGGATAGGGGTCTTGCAGGAGGACAATGATGTTGCCCTGATGAACCTGTCCGATGTAACAGCCAACAACAATGAAGGCACGGGCATTTTCTTCTTGCAGGACAACTTTGTGTCCGTGGGCATCATGGGCATGCCCGAGGGTATGGGGGACATGGTTGGCGGCATTGCGGATCTCGTCGGCCTGGGAATTCCGCCCGAGTTGAAGCCGTTCTTTGAGGCCACCGGGCCGGTCACGGCCAATGGAAATGCGGAAGACGGTGTTTTCGGCGATGTGGTCGGTGATTTTCTGGCCCTCGGCGGGTTCTTCGATATTACGGCTAATGGGAACGGGCTGGCCGGATTCGATGTCATCGTGGACAGCGATGCATTGGCGTTCGGTTTCGCCGGATCTTCCAAAAACTTTGCTGAGATTCTCGAGCTGGGCTCTGATGTCGCTGGATTGCTCGGTCTCGACCTCCCCTTGGGCATCTCCGGGACCGGTCAAATGCAGGCCAACAACAATGCTCTGGGCGGTGTCTTCTTCGACGTCTACGGGGATGTGGGCGCCGTGGGCGTCTTGGCGGGAATTGAGACGGCGAACAATGACGATTTCGGTACGTTTTTCGGAGTCGGAGGCGGGCTTTTTGCGATTGGCGCCGCGGCCCGACTGGAGAGTACGGGCAATGCTTGGAATGCAGGAATGGGCATGGGCGGCGGTGGCCTGATGTTTGATGTCCGGGCCGACGACTTGGCCCTTGGCATCATCGCGGACTCCAATGTCTCGGGGAACAACGGCTTCGGCATTGACGCGAATGTGGAGAGCGACGGTGTCGCCGCCTTGCTGACCCTTTCGACCGACGCCCTTCGCCCGTTGGCGAACCTGTTGGGCGAGGCCTTGACCGGTGAGCCCTATGAGCTTCCCGGGCAGCCGTATGGCCCTGTTACCGTAAACAACAACATGGGGCCGGGCTTGATCGCGAATGTTGACGGAGGTTTCCTCGCGCTCGGCGCGTTCATCGACACCCACGCCAACAACAACGAGGCGTTGGGTTTCGACGTAAACATCAGCGCCGATAATGGCGGCGCGCTCGGGTTCTTTGCGTCAAGCGATCAGCTGTACGAGATCGGTACGCCGTTGATCAGCGACTTGCTCTTCGGCGACCCGAACGCCATTCCGGTGCCGGCTTTCCCGCCGATGGGACCGCTGCAAGCGATCGGCAATCAGGGAGGCGGCATGGACGTGAACCTGGAGGGCGAAACAACGACGTTGATCATGCTCGGTGTGGACGCCTCGAACAATACCGATACCGGCATGTGGGGCGGCCCGGGCTACGGGATAGGTGTGAATGCGGAAAGCGAGTTCGATACGCTCATGTTGCTTGGCCATGTGTCCGCGAACCAAAATGCCGGGGACGGTCTTCAGTTGAACGCCTTCTCGGATCAGTTTGTGGAAACGTTCCTCTTCCAAGTGGCAGGGAACGCCAACCAAGGGCGGGGCATCGATGTCACAGCGGAATCGGAGTTCAACGATGTCATGTTGATCATGTCCGGGATCGACACCCATGACAATGCGATGCAAGGGACGCGTCTCGCGCTGGATGCCGGGGATGACCTATTGGTTGCTCTGACGGATACACACAGCTCCGGGAATATGCTGCAAGGCTTCCTCATCAGTGCCGACGCTGAAAGGGATGCGACGATTCTTATTACGGAGACCGCCACTATTGGTCCGGTCGGATTCTTGCCCGGGCTGGTAACAGCAGGCCCGTCCACATTCGTAAATAATGGGTTGGCTTTGCCGCCCCCGGCGGCGGGCCGCGCAGGTTTGCGTATGACTATTGAGGCCGGCGAGGATATCGTCGTGGCGATGGACGGCGACCATGTGTTCTCCGGGAACACGGGGAACGGGCTCAACTCAGTATTGAACAGCGGCGTCGGCAATATTACGGTGGCCATGGATGGCGGTATTGCCGAGAATAATGCCCGGAACGGAATCCGGTTCCTGGCCGAAACGGACGCAGGCGATATCAACATGGCACTCGACGGAGTCACGGCCTCTTGGAATAGCATGAATGGGATTGTCCTGAATGCCACCTCGGAAGGGGGCGATGGGGATATCACCATGGCTTTGAATGATGTTACGGCGAATAACAACGTCAACAACGGTCTACGGCTTATCATGGACAGCACCGTGGTGCCGGGCGACTTGTCACTGACGATTGATTCGTCGGAAGCGTTGAATAACGGGAATTGGGACATTTTCAGCCGCCAGTTCTATACTACCGGCGGTAGCGCCATGTCCGCCGTCATAGATACCGACCGCGACACGGAAAATATGCAACAGATCCTGGTGCCTTGATCGTCGCGAGTCGTTTGCCGATCAGCACGATCATTCAGGGCGGATCTCCGGGCGCGTTTCGGAGATCCGCCGGGCGAGCCGTGTCACGGTTCAAGCCGGGTCGGCCATCCGTGTTCGTTGATATGCTCCCGGAGGTTGTTGGGCCGATACGAAGGGTCGGCGTCCCATCGTTCTTTCACGGAACGATGGATTGTCGACGGGATTTCGGGCTGGTATAGCGCGCGCAAATGCCGTTGCCTGATACGGTAGATGTGTCTTCGCGAGCGATTCAGTTTTGCCATGGCACTCGGTTGAAGCGTCCTCCGCAGATGAGGTTCAATGTCCAAGCCGCAGTGTGCGGCTTCGCGGATCATCCATGCCAGAGGAACGTCCGATGCCAGCAAGCCGCGTTTGTCGCGTGCATAACCGCCCCCGATATCGGCATGGACGCCGGAGAACCAGGCTTGTTTGAGGTCGAGCCCCTGTCGCGGTTTCCAGAGCGTCGGTTGAAAGTCCACGCGCTGTTCGTCGATGGCCAATGCGTGTCGCGCCGTTTGTATGTTGGGTCCGGGCTCGGTGTCATAGAATTCGTCCGTCCGATCAAAGAGTCCGAGCAGCGAGAAGGGAATGCCCAGAGCCCCCACCGTATCCCAGACCCCGACGAAGGACACCCGGCGCGAGCGATGGGAATGCGTCTTGCGAAACCGGACGGACCGTTCCGCCCTGGGCTCATAGGCTTTGTGCTCCCGTTTGTAATGGTCAAAGGCCGCCTGTATGAGGTGCGCGTCGGGGCGCTTGAGGATCCCGCAATTATAGATGAGCCCGCACAGGCTGCGCACCGTATAGGCGCCGCGACTGAAGCCGAATAGATAGATCTCTGAGCCGGGCTCGTAGTTCTGGACGATATAACGGTAACCGTCCATGATGTTCTTGTGAATACCGCGACCCGTTGCGCCGGCGCTTAAGCGCGCGCTGCGTGTGCCGTAGGAGCCGATGCCCCAGTCGTAGAACACGTGTTGTGGCGTGCCTTCCGCGGCGAAGGGCCTGATGGAGCGCGCCAAACGAAGCACGTTGGTCGGTACGTCGGATACATGATCCTCTTCCGGCCGATTCCAAGTGCCGTCGGCACAGATGACAATTCGTTTCTTCATGTGCGCAAGATGACAGGGAACGCTGCGATACCGTCCTGTCCGTCCGGGAAACGATATACGGCGCGTTCCCGTTAGATCAAGCGTGAAGCCTCCCGGTCGCTCAATCGGTCTTGACAGGCGTCATGTGATGTATAATGCCAATGTATACAGTAATAGGTGGGCCATGGTACGCACGCAGATATATCTGACCGAAAAGGAACGATTGGGACTGAAGCGCGTGTCCGAAGTAACCGGCAAGAAGCAATCCGAACTGATTCGCGAAGCGGTGGACCGGTTGCTGGATTCGGTAGAAGGCCGGCGCCGGGATGCGGTATTGCAGGAGGCCGCCGGCCTCTGGCGGGATCGGAGCGATCTACCCGACTTCTCGGCCGCAAGGCGATCTTGGGATCGAAAAGGAACTGCTCGTGCTGGATGACCTGCTCTCCCTCTTCCGGATTGTCCCGGTAACGCAAGAACTGGCACGGGCGGGCGGCCTTTACAAGAGAGACTTCTCGCAGTCCCATGGGGTGGGCCTGGCCGACGCCATCAACGCCGCAACCGCCGATTCGGAGAAAGCCAAGTTGATGACGCTGAACGTAAAGCATTATCCCATGATCAAGGGGCTTCGACCCGCCTATCGGAAGAGCGCGGTGTAAACGTACCCTTGTCCATCGCCCCGCTCTCTTCAACCTCCTGTTCAATCCTTCTTCTCCTCTGCGGAAAAAGGAATGAAACAGAACAAAGTGCAGGAAATCATCCGTGAATATCTCCGTGATCTCAGTGCCCTCCGTGGTAATAGCGTCTTAGATTACGCCGATGCCGCGCCGTGCCATCCGTGGTGCTCTTTTCCCGTGGATCCCAGAACATTGACCTCAGTATTCTTCTACGGCATGGTGTCCGCATGACCATGAATGCGATATCCATGCCGCGGCGCCGCTTCGGACGCACCGAGCGGCAGATGCCCGTATTTTCCTGCGGGGGCATGCGCTATCAACAGGCGTGGGACGATCTCGACTCCGACAAGATCGAGGCCGACAGCCAGGCGAACGTCGAGGCGAGTATTCGTCGGGCGCTCGATCTCGGTATCAACCACATCGAAACGGCGCGCGGATACGGTACCTCCGAAAAACAGTTGGGCCGTATCCTGCCGGGCCTGCCGCGCGACGAACTTATTGTTCAGACCAAGACCGGCCCCAAAGACAGCGCCGACGAGTTCATGCAGGTGTTCGAGACCTCGATGAACAACCTGCAACTCGACCATGTAGATCTGCTGGGCATCCACGGCATTAACACGCACGAGTTATTGGACAAGACCTTGAAGTCGGACGGCATGTGGCCGGCCGTGCGCCGGATGCAGCGCGAAGGGCGGATACGCCATATTGGTTTCTCTACACACGGCCCCACCGACGTGATTGTGCGCACCATCGAGTCGGGCGAGTTCGATTACGTGAATCTGCATTGGTACTATGTCAACCCGTTCACGTGGCCCGCCATCGAAGCCGCGAAGCGTATGGACGTGGGCGTGTTCATAATCAGTCCGAACGACAAGGGCGGGAAGTTATACGAGCCGAGCGATAAAATGAAGCAGCTGTGCGCGCCGCTGACCCCCATGCAGTTCAACGATCTCTACTGTCTCTCGCACGACGAAGTGCACACGTTGAGTCTTGGCGCGTCGCGCGCGTCCGACTTTGACGAGCATGTAGAGGGACTTGCGCATTGGGACGAGCGCAAAAAGCGGGCGGCGGAGATTGATCAGCGGATTCAAGCCGCGCTGATTGAGACTCACGGCGCGGCTTGGGCGGCGCGCTGGCATGAGGGTCTGCCGTCATGGGAACAGGTACCCGGCGAAATCAACGTGTTTGAGATTCTGCGCCTCTGGACCTACGGAAAAGCCCTGGACCTGATCGGCTGGGCGAAGATGCGGTACAATTTGTTGGGGCAGGGCGATCACTGGTTTCCCGGCAAGAACGCCGCGGACCTGGAGCAGCATGATCTGAATGAAGCGCTGGCCGGCAGCCCGTTTCGCGCGGAGATTCCGGCCATCCTGCGCGAGGCGCATGAGCAGTTTTTCGAAGCCCCCGTCGAACGCGCCAGTCAGGGCGGATGAGCCATACCTCCTATTGTAGGCCAGCCCTCTGTGGCGGGCGTGCAAGGACAGGAATGTCCTTGCTCCGACAGGCGGGAACATGGGCATTTCTGCCCATGTCGTGGCTGCGCTGCGGCCCGACATGTCCAAGCCCCAGGGCCAGCCCTCTGTGGCGGGCGTGTCCCACTACGAATTGCAGCATGTGTAACATAATCGAAGATGCGCCCGATCAATTCCGAGCGTTGGGCGGAATTCGGTTTGAATCGGCGTGGGGGTTCGGTATATGTGACTCGTCGTCGTACCGCATGGATCGGCGGGGGGGCGCTTGATGGCGACGATGTGATGGTTCGGTCTATTGATCATGTGGATACAACTGCTAACGCTTTCGGCACTGGTCTATTTAGTGCTCATCATGTACGTGGCTTTGCGCCCGGACAGTCGGGTCAACCGACTGCTCTTGCTGGTGCTGATCACTTCCTTTCTGTGGCCCGCGTTGTATCTGGCGGAGGTGAAGGCGGAAGCCCTGTCGACGATGGTGGCCATTACGAGGATTCGGATAGCCATTATGCCGCTGGTGCCTGTTTCTCTTTTACTCCTGCTCCTGCATGTCACGGGCCAATGGCGTCGGGTTCCTCGGTGGGGCTGGCTGTCTTTGGTTCCGCTGGTTCTGATTCCGGCCGGGCTGTCCCTTTCTAACGAGCGATATCGCCTGTTCCGTTACGATTTCGAAGTGGTCGAAGTGTCCGGCATGTATCTGCTGGGATTCGCACAGGGGGCCTGGTACTATGTGTATTCGCTGGCCGTCTATATCGTTGTCGCAAGCAATCTGGCGTTGCTGATTTACTGGTTCAAGGAAGGATCGTATTGGGAGCGACGGCAAGCGGCTCTTCTGATTGTCGCGAGCGTGATGCCCGCGTTGTTTGATTTAGCCCGGCTGGCCGGGGTTGAACCCGTTCCGGGATTCAGCATCGCTCCGGCGATGATGCCCATTTCCGGTTTGCTGATTGTTCTCGCGATTGTGGGGTATCGCCTGACGGACGTCTCGCCGGTGGCCCGCGCAGCGCTGTTGGATATGGTCCCTTCGCTGGTGGTCGTGCTGGACGAGGCGGGTAGGATCGTAGATGTGAACCGCCGTGCCTGTGAGGCGCTGGGCCGATCCGCCAAGGAGTTGACGGGCATATTGCCGGAACGGCTTGAAGCACCGTGGCGGGACTGGTTGAGACCGGACTGGACCCAAGGGGGGGGAGAAGCGGCCGTCCTCGAATGGGAAGACGCGGTTTTGGGCGCGCCCCGCTATTTCAAACGTTTCGTGCATCCGTTATCCGCCCGGGAGCGATGGGTCGGACATTTGATCTATCTCGATGATGTAACGAAGTTACGGGAAGCGGGTCTTGCGTTGGCGGAGCGGGAACGGTTGCGGGAGCAGGCCGGCTTGATGAAGGATCTGCATGATGCCGTGGGGGGAATTTCCGCACACGTGGGCTTGCTGGCGCAGTCGGCGTTGGTTGAGGATTCGGAAGAACAACGCCAAATGACGTTGCGCGGCATTATGGGGTTGGCGCGGGAAATGGGCGTGGAAGTGAGACGCCTCATCAGTATATTGGAACAACCCGACTTCGGATGGAACGATTGGATGCTGGAGGTGCGGACCTTCTGTCGCTCGGCGCTGGACGGCTTGCCGATTCGTTTGCACATGGAGATTGAGTCCGACTCGTCCTCGCGGATCATCCGCGCCGATATCGGCCTGTCCGTCTATCGTTTGATCAAGGAGTGTGTTACCAATGTGATCAAGCATGCCACCGCGGCGGATGTATGGGTAACGGCGAAGCTGGTGAGTGATGAGCTATACGTGGAGGTGCGCGACAACGGTGTCGGATTTAGCGCGGACGATCAGGAAAAGGGCGGCTTGCTTAATATACAAGCGCGCGTCCGCGAACTGGGTGGGCGCCTGGAAACGCTCAATGCGCAAGGGGTGACGCATCGGATATGGATCCCGCTTGAGGCTGACCGTTCCCCGTCGGGTCCGGGCGGAGCGAACGCGGTTGGAGTATCTATATGAGTAAATCGATCGCCATCTGCCTGGTCGAGGATGAGAGTCGTTTGTTGCGGCTGTTGGAGACGTTGCTTGCCCGGGAGAAGGATTTTGAAGTCGTCGGCGCCTACGCCTGCCCGAAGGAGGCGTTGGAGAGGGTACGCTGGTCGGAAGTGCGAGTTCTCCTCGCTGATCTTGATCTTCCCGGGATCTCCGGTGTCGAAGTCATTCGGACGGCGTGTGCCTCCAATCCGGACCTGCTGGCCATGGCCTACACCGTGTGCGAGAATCGGCAGACGGTTTATGCGGCGATTCAGGCGGGGGCGTTTGGTTATGTGTTGAAAGACAGTCCGGTAGCGGAAATTCGCGCCGCCATTTATGATCTGCTGGAGGGGGGATCGCCCATGAGTCCTTCCATTGCGCGGATGGTGTTGCGCGACTTTCAAACGATTCGTAACGACCATGTCTTGAGCGAGGGGCTAAGCGATCGTGAAGTGGAAATCCTGCGTTTGATTGCCAGGGGGTTGCTCTACAAGGAAGTGGCGGATGAACTGGGGATCAGCACGCACACGGTCCATACCTTCCTCAAACGAATCTACTCCAAGCTGCATGTCCACAACCGGCGTGCGGCCGTCCGGGTCGCTCGAAAGGTTGGCCTCTTGGGGTAACGGTTCGCTGAAGTTGAGCGTGTACCCAGTTTTTACCCAGTCGCGAGACTTCCCGCCTTG
>SLGY01000028.1 GCA_007136425.1 Kiritimatiellia bacterium | reverse complement strand
CTATTTACGGGTAGCTGCGAGTCGGTCCGGTCATCATTGAAATCACCGAGGACAACAAACTCGTGCTTGTTCGGGTGCGCCGCTTGATAGGCGTTGACGTCCGCGACAATGCGTTTTGCCTGTACATATCGCATGAACCGGATATAGGGGGAGGAGCCGGATCGAAAATGCATATTCCAGAGGACCAGCGGATAGGCGGCGTCGGGCACATCGACAACAATGCGGAACGGCGCGCGTCCCAATTCGGCGCCATCGGGCGAAGAGCGGAGATTGTAGGTTGAAAGGATGGGATACCGGCTAAAGTATCCGACCCGCAGACTGTCGTTCAGATTGTCACCCACACTGCTTAAGGCGGCATATTCGTAGCCGAGTTCTTCCGCCAGCTTTATCCAACCGTTGAAATGTTCGGGCGACTCGTAGAGCTCCTGAAATCCGATAATGTCCGCGTCGATGCGTGCCACCACGGCCGAAATCGCCGCATATTTTGCTGCTTGGACTTCGTTAATGAATTGGCCGGTGGAGCTGTTGTAGCGTCCGACCCCATGCTCGACATTAAACGACGCCACGCGCACTTCTCTCGCATCAAGAGCAAGAGGGACAGAGACAACCAGCGCGAAATACAGGACGGTGAGGGGACAGAGAAGAGAGCGATAGGGACAGAGATAACCAGCAGGAAACACAGGATTGTGAGGGGACAGAGAATGCCTCTCCCGGGAAACGAATATATCCGGGAAAAGCCCGCATGTGCGAGGGATATCATGGAAAACATGGTACCCATGTAAGGTTTTCAAGTAAAGAATAAGGATACGCATCATAAGTCCGGCGGCCTTCAGGCCCGTGAGAAACAAAAGCACGGATCACTGCAAGCGTGGCGCAGGCGCTCTGCCGGTGATTTTCCGGCTGGTACGGGAAGGAGGGAGATAGCTTTATTCTGCGGGTACGTTTGCCCTTGGCGATACGAGCGCGCGTTCCGGGTCGGGGATGCGTGACCAGCGCGGACCAGGTTCATCCCGCAAGGACGGGCCCGGTTCCCGGGGCTGTTCCGGCGCGTGCGCCAGGGCCATCCCTTTCGTTTCCTCATAAGCGGCGAGGGCGGCGGGCAAGCGTCTTCGCAGCAGCCGCGCCCTTTCGCTGCTGGGCGGGTGGGTCATCAAGAAACTGATATTCTTCATGAATCGCATTTCCTCTTCCGCCGCGCGCTCCCAGAGTCGGACCGCCGCCCGGGGATCGTAGCCCGCTCGCGCCATATACATCAGACCGACCTCATCGGCCTCGCGCTCGTCTCTCCGGGAATACTTGGTCATGACCAAGCCCTGATGGAGTACGAAAGCGCCGCCAAGCAGGAGTTGCAAATCCTCGTCGCCCTTGTATTCCGCATAGATCGCGCCTCCGAGCAACAGCAGGTTGATCGGCATCGCCCGGGTCATCGACCGGGTGGAATGCCGACAATTCACGTGCGCGATTTCATGCGCCATGACGAAGGCCAGTTCATCCTCATCCTGTACCAGGCCGATTTTCTCATCGTATAGCCCGGAGAGCACAATGAACTTGCCGCCCGGCAACGCAAAGGCATTGACCATATTGGTCTCCAACAGCATCACTTCATAGGGGAGGTCGGGCATATGAGAAACCGCCGCAATGTCGTTCATGATGCGGTTGAGCTGTTCCACCCGTTCCTTGTCCTGATTGATCGGGATGCCCTCCTCTTGTGCCCATTTCTGCATGTCGGTATAGACGTCGGCGCCCATCCGAATATCGTCCTGAATGGTCCAGATGTTGTAGACCTTGTTCCCGGTGACGGGGTCAATGGTGGCGCAGGAGGCGGTGAGCAGCACGGCAAAGGCCCCGCAGAGGAGCTTGGCCGCCCGTGCGCGGCACATACGTCGGAGAATAGTGACAGCGGAGCGTCTTGGTGACGGAGTACCAGGATCATCCGATTTCCCGCGGTCATGTACAGAATCGACGGACAGACTGGTCGCACTCATGACGGTACTCCTTTCGGGTGGCGCGGGCCGATATCGTACATATGCCTGCATGCAGAATAAGACGTTCACGAAGCATTGTACATTCAAATATTTTCTAAAACGGGCCGGATGAAAGCCCGGATCTTTATTGATTTTTTCTCGAAATCGGGGAGATATGCTTATAGAGTCCAACGAGATAAGACATGGCTACACCGGAACATACGCCTGAAATGACGAAACTGGACTACCTGACGGTGGTGCTGTACCGCCTCGGTTTGACCGTTTTTGCTGTGGCCCTGCTTCTGAAGGCCGTTGCATCGGTAGCGGGGATTGTCTTGTTGGGCGAATGGTACATCGCTGTGGTGGCCATCGGCGTGGCCTTGGGCAGCGCGAACATCCATCTGTATGATTCCTTCTTCCGTTGGTTGGTCCCGGCTGTAAGCTGGCTTGGCGTCATTGCGCTTGCCTTGGCCTGGTCCAGTGGGGCGCCCGTTTGGGTGCTCCTCGCCACAGGGTTCTTCTATGCGGGCATGGGAATGATGGCCGTGAAAGAACAGTTCTGCTTTAAGATTCCCGGTTTGACGTTCGTTCCCGTCATCTTGCTGGTGGCCTGGCTGCTTACCGCGGGCGGATACGGATTCTTTGCCGGTATCGCGCTTGGCGTGGCGGGCCTCCTCTATCTGGTCATGGTGGTGGCCAAATGGCGTATGCCTCTGCATTTCGATATTGGCGATAAGAGTTACTACAAGTTTTGACCTGTCATGAAATACCATTAAATAAGGCCGCTCATGCACGGGCAATTTTTTGATGGACACCCCTCGGAAGAACGATCGACGGAGTAAATCGCTTCCTGTCAGTGATGAACTTTATCGCGAGCTGGTGGAGTACGCCACCGAATGTGTATGCCGCTGGCTGCCCGACACGACCCTGACTTATGTGAACAAGGCCTACTGCCAATTCTTTGGAAAGTCTCCTGAAGAATTGCTCGGCACCCAGTGGGTGCAACTACTGTCGCCGGACCACCGGAACCTCGTGATCGAGAGATACGAGGCGCTTAATAGAGCCCCGGAACGTTTCACTTTTGCTCATCGCGTTTTGGCTGCGGATGGTGAGATTCATTGGATGGAGTGGACCGACGTCCCCGTTATGGATGATGAAGGGACCTTGCAGGAATGGCAGTCGGTCGGGCGCGATATTTCGAGGCGCAAGCGCGCCGAGGAAGAACTTCAACAGCGGCACGCCATGCAAGCGCTCATGGCACAGGTCTCCTTGCGTTACATCAATCTGACCAGCGACGATGTGGATCAGGCCATACAGGACACGCTACGTGATGTGGGCGAACTGACGCGGGTCGATCGGAGTTATGTCTTTCGTATCGATGATCAGGCCCGGACGGCTAGTAACACGCACGAGTGGTGCGCACCGGGCGTGCGCCCTCAACGGGATAACCTCCAAGATATCCCGCTGGATAACATCGCATGGTGGATCGAACAATTGACGCGGTCTGAAATCATTCATATCCCGAAGGTTGCCGATATGCCGGCTGACTGCGCGTATGAAAAGCGTCTGTTGGAGGAGCAGGATGTACGATCTGTTCTGGTCATGCCGCTTTCCTGGCGAGGGACTTTAATGGGATTTCTGGGCTTCGATGCCGTTTTGGCAGAACGTTCTTGGTCCAAGGAGGATCGCCAGGCGTTGGAAACGCTGGCCAACATTATCTCGCAAGTGATCGAAAGACGCGAAACGGAAGAACGGTTGCGCAAGTTGTCGCGCATGGTCGAACAGAGTCCCGTGTCCGTTATACTTACGGACATCGAAGGTCGCATCGAGTACGTGAATCCGCAATTTACCCGGGCGACGGGATATACGTTGGAAGAAGTGCGCGGGCAAAATCCGCGCCTGCTCAAGTCCGGCGAAACTTCTCCCGAAGTGTACCGCGACCTATGGCAAACAATTTCAGGAGGCGAGCGCTGGCAAGGCGAGTTCCGCAACCGGCGCAAGGACGGCACACTCTATTGGGAACGTGCTTCCATCTCGCCCATTCGCGTCGGCACGGGTACGGGTAAGGCGACGCATTATCTGGGCATGCAGGAAAATATAACGTCGAAAAAAGAGTTGGAAGAGCAACTGCAGCAGAAACAGCGCGTGGAAGCCATTGGCCAATTGGCGGGCGGCATTGCTCACGATTTTAATAACATGCTGCAGATCATTCTCGGACACGCCGAGGTCCTTCAGCGTAGAGAACCAATAGATAGTTCGTTTCGTTATAGCGTCGATGAAATTCTTCTTGCAGGCCGTCGCTCCGCCGACCTGACGAGTCATTTGCTTGCGTTTGCCAGGCGACAACCGACGCATCCGGTAATGCTTAATCTGAATAACCTGGTTGCAGAATCGCTGCGACTGCTCGAACGCTTGATGGGCCAAGAGGTTAAGGTAGGCTGGAAGGCGTCCTCCGAATTGTGGCCGGTTATGATGGACCCGACGCAAGCCAATCAGGTCGTGGCGAATCTCGTGATCAATGCGAGCGACGCCGTGGGCGGCGCGGGAAAAATCATGGTCCGGACGAAAAACGTCACTCTTGATAAAGTCCAAAGTCGGATGTACGGGGACATGAAGCCGGGCGATTATGTGCTGCTCTCGGTCAGCGATGATGGTTCCGGAATGGAACCCGGCGTGGTCGAACACATTTTTGAACCCTTTTATACGACCAAGGAACTCGGCGAGGGTACCGGGCTGGGGTTATCCATCGTGTACGGGATTGTCGGCCAAAACCATGGACATATCGATGTCAAGACAACCCCCGGACAGGGATCGATTTTTAACGTATATCTGCCCCGCTCACGCGAGGCGCATCATGAGTAATCCATTGGACTTATGGCGGTAGACTGGACTATAGTGAGTGCATGATGAATGAATTGATATCGATGCGACGTATTTTGTTCTTGTTCGGCTGGCTTCTCGCTGTGGGATGCGGGGCGGCGGAAAACGCGACGCCCGTTGACGCAGCAAAGGAGGAAGAAGCCGTCCCTGCCGAAATCCGGGTGTTGCGCGAATTGGCCTACCCGCTAAGTGACCCGGCAGACCTTGATCCCTTGCTCGATCGGATCGAAAATACGCGGCTGGTGTTGCTCGGGGAGGCTTCGCACGGGACGTCCGAGTTCTATGCGTGGCGTGCGGAGATCAGCAAGCGGCTGATCGAAGAAAAAGGGTTCAACTTCATCGCCGTGGAGGGGGACTGGGCGAGCCTATACCGCCTCAACCGCTATGTGAAATGGATGGACGATGAGGCCGGCTCCGCGCACGAGATCATGCGTACGTTTGATCGCTGGCCTCCATGGATGTGGGCGAACGAGGAGACCGCGGAACTGATCGAATGGATGCGCGCTTTTAACGAGGACCGTCCCTTCGAAGAGCGGGTGGGCTTTTACGGTATGGATGTCTATGGCGAAGACTTGGCCAAACGCCAAGTGCTGGAGCGATTGCAGGAAGTCGACGCGGATCTTGCTGAGGAAATCGAGGCGCTCTACGCCTGTTTTGATCGCTACGACGGGAACATGCATGATTATGCGCGCGCTGTCGCCTTTGGTGCGGATTCCTGCGCCCAAGCCGTCATGCGCGCTCATCAAAAGCTTCAGGAGGCCGCCGCTGAATTGTCCGGGCGAAAGTACTATGAGTTCTTCGCCATCCAGCATAACGCGAAGGTCGTGAAAAACGCCGAACGCCATTTTCGCCTGATGGCGACGGAGGGACCGCAATCGTGGAATGCGCGCGTGGATCATTTCTTCGCGACGGTGGATCTGTTAATGGACCTCTATGGCGACGGCGCGCGGGGCGTGGCATGGGCGCACAATACGCATATCGGCGATGCGCGTGCGACGGCGATGGGGAATCAGGGGCAGCGCAACATCGGTCAGATCGCCCGTGAACGGATGGGCGCCGATGATGTGGTGGCGGTAGGGTTTGGAACCCATCGCGGTACGGTACAGGCCGGACGCGCTTGGGGCGGGGATATGGAAACCATGCGGGTCCCGCCCGGACGAGCCGATAGTGTCGAGGATTTGATGCATCAGCTTGGTAAGGAACAAGTTCTCTTTATCTTTGATGATCGCGTGGATCTTTCGCCGTGGATGACCGTGCGCGGACACCGCGCCATCGGCGTGATCTACCATCCCGAACGGGAACATATGGGCAACTATGTCCCGACCATCCTGGCGCGTCGCTATGATGCCTTTATTTTCATCGATGAAACGCGGGCCTTGCAGCCGGTAGATCGCTGATTGCCGAAGCGGGGCAACGGGCCGGGGTCCGAACATCAACGCGGAATCCAATTCTTTCCGTCTCATTGCTATCTCATTTATTGATTAAATTGAATCAATAACGTATTCTTCAGTCGATGATGAGATTTCGACACCTATTCTTAGTGCTGGCGTTATGCATGGCGGCGCTCCCGGCTTGCCGCCCCGTGGAACGTCTCGTGGCGGATGACGCATCATTGCGCGTGGTTGTCACGACCACGATTGTCGGGGATATCGTTCGACGTATTGCGGGAGAAGAAGTAACCGTCGATATCCTGGTTCCGCCCGACGCGGATCCCCATGACTATATATTCAAACCGGCCGACTTGGCTTTGGCCGCCCATGCGTCAGTCATCTTTATTAATGGCGCCGGGTTGGAGGGGAACTTGGATCGGCTGCTCCGTGGCGTCGCTGAGCCGGAACGCATTGTGGACCTGTCAAAGAATGTGCCTGTCAGGCATTTTGACGGAGACATCCACCATAAGCATAGTGCGGCCTGTGAGGGCTTGGATGTCGATCCGCATTTCTGGACTGATCCGAATCTGGTTATGATATGGGCGCAAACGATTTTCGAAGAGCTCAGCGAACGGGTCCCCGAGAAGCGTGACGCTTTTCACCTGCGGAAGAGGGCGTTGATAGGTGACTTGGAAGCATTGGACCATTGGATTCAGGAACAGGTTTCCGCCATTCCCGCATCCCGTAGACTGCTGGTGACGGACCACCACGCGATGGGCTATTTCGCCGCGCGTTACGGCTTTGAAGAAACGGGCGTCGTGATTGAAAGTTTCGACAGCGCCGCACAGCCCTCAGCGCGGGCGATGGCCCGTCTTGTGGACTCCCTGCGAGCAAAAGAGATTCCGGCGATCTTTGTTGGCAAGTCCGTTAACCCGCAGCTGGCGGAACAGATTGCCCGGGATACGGGCACAGCGATCGTTCGGCTATACTCCGGTGCTTTGAGCGCCCCTGAAGGCCCCGCGCCCGATTACTTCACGTATATGCGGTATAATGTCCTGCAAATCGTCGAAGCGCTCATGCCGAGGGAGAAATGAGTTGAGCGACCCACGGCATGATGAGCAACCTCCGACGTCGGGCCGCGAAACCGTCCACCGCGCGGGCGAACCGATTCTTGCCGTAAGAAATCTGACCGTTACTTACGGGAATGTGCATGCGGTAGATTCCGTGTCTTTTCAGATGGACGAAGGCGATCAGGCGGCCGTGATCGGCCCCAACGGGGCCGGAAAAAGCACGTTGTTCAAGGCCATTGCCGGGGTGATCAGACCGTCGACCGGCGATGTGCGCATCGGCGGATTTCAACCGGCGGGGCATATCTGTATCGCCTACATCCCGCAACGAAGCCAGATCGATTGGACGTTTCCCGTCACGGTACGTGATGTCGTGATGATGGGCCGCATCGGGCGTTTAGGTTGGCTGCGCCGGCCGCGCAAACAGGACAAGGAGTTTGTGCGCGAATGTCTGCGCGTCGTCCGGCTCGAACATCTTGCCCGTCGCCGAATCGCCGGATTATCCGGCGGCGAGCAGCAGCGCATGTTCATCGCCCGCGCCCTCGCACAGGAAGCGGAGCTGATGCTGATGGACGAGGTCATGGCCGCGTGTGACACACCGTCGCAAGAGGAAATCCATCGCATTCTGGAGATGCTCAAGTCGCGCGGGGTGACGGTGCTGGTTTCCACGCACGACCTAGAGGAAGCGGCCTCTCGCTTTGAGCGCGTGATGCTGTTGAATCGTCGCTTGATCGGGTTCGGGACGTCGGACGAGGTATTCGTGCCTGAGCGATTGAAGGAAGCCTATGGCGGTCATTTGCGCATGGTCAACACGCCTTCCGGGACGATGATCCTGAGCGATACCTGTTGCGGGGGAGGGCTGCCCGATGGCTGAACTGTTTGAGGTGTTGCTGGTTCCGATGCAATACCCCTTCATGGTGCGGGGGCTACTGGCGTCCCTGTTGGTGGGTCTCGTCTGCGGCGTGGTGGGTTGTTTCGTTGTCTTGCGCGGCATGGCGTTTTTTGGGGACGCCATGTCGCACTCGATACTGCCCGGTATTGCGTTGGGCTATCTCATCGGCGGCGGCGCGCGCGGGCCGTTGTTCGGCTGGGCGATGGTGACGGCGATCGTGGTGGCGATCAGCATCGGTGCGGTTTCCAAGACGGGACGCCTTAAGGAAGATACGTCGATCGGAATCATTTTCGCGGGTATGTTTGCCTTGGGAGTGGCTCTGATCTCTCTGGGCCGATCCTACTCGCTGGATCTGGTTCATTTCCTGTTTGGCGATGTGCTCGGCGTTTCGTGGATGGATCTCGGATTGACGGCGTTCTTTGGAGTTTTGGTCGTGTTGATCCTGTTGCTCTTCTATAAGGAATTTCTGGTGGTTTCTTTTGATGAAACTCTGGCGCGCACCCTGCGTTTGCCGTCCACGGCGTTGTATTATGCCCTGTTGATTTTGATTGCGGTAACGATCGTCGCTTCGATTCAGACGGTGGGTGTGGCGCTGATGCTGGCCATGTTGATTACCCCTCCCGCGACGGCCTATCTCCTTGTCCGTCGTCTCCCGGCAATGATGGCGTTATCCGCGCTATTGGGCGCCTGTTCGGGGGTGGCGGGGTTGTATTTGTCGTATTATGCGGGTATCGCGTCCGGCGCGGCCATTGTTCTCGTGTGCACGGGATTGTTCATGTTGGTGCTCCTGTTCACGTCCATCCGGCGTTTGCGCCGGCACGATGCGCGCTGAAGCCTTTGGTACACTTAACCGGATACCCTGACCCGCTTCCACGCTGTTACCCGCCTCCGTCCCAAGGGGACTACGGCGCGGCATGCCAGCGCGGCTACAGAATGTCTTAAACTGCTCTAGCCCGCTTCCGCGACGGTCTTCGCTTCGGGCGCGGGCGCCCCGTTGTTCCGGCAATGAAGGACCGTGGTGTGATTGAAGATATTGGCCCGCGACGTTTCCGCGACTTCGAGTCGCGCCTGTTCGGTGAAATCTTCCAGACTCAGTCCAAACCGAAAATGAAACATCTTGCTGAGCGGCTTGACGACCCACTCGTTCCAGCGGAGCTTCTGTGAGCGGGTACGGAAATAATTTACGATCACAATATCACCGCCCGGACGGCAGACCCGGCTCATTTCACGTACAATACTTACCGGATCGGGGACGACCGACATGATGTACATCGAAATGACCGCATCAAACGAGTTGTCGGAAAAATCCATGGCTTGCGCGTCCATGTTCCTGAGACCTTCCACGTGGCTGAGCCCTTTGCGGGCCACCCGTTCGCGCGCTTTCTGCAGCATGGCGTCGGAGATATCAATACCGGTGACCGCGACTTCTGCGGGATAAACCGACAGGGAAAGGCCGGTTCCGACGCCCACTTCCAGCACGCGCTGCCCCGGTTGCAGGTTCATGCATCGAATGCCGGCGCGGCGTCCCGAGGTGAGGGCGCGTCCGAAAAACAAGTCGTAAAGCGGGGCGAAGGTGGTATACGCCTTGATGACGGATTGCGCATTGGTGGCCGCCTCCGGTGGCTTGGCTG
>SLGY01000161.1 GCA_007136425.1 Kiritimatiellia bacterium | reverse complement strand
CGGCACAAGGGTTACCCGGCCGCCATCGTCTTCGGCAGCGGTTATATGACCAACGCCGGCGTGGTCCCGGCGTTGATCGGTCGGAACGATCACGCGTTTGCGGACAGACTGATTCATGCCAGTATCATTGACGCCGTACGTCTCAGTGGTTCGAAACTCCATCGTTTCGCGCATAACGACCCGGCCTCGCTCGAGCGCGGCCTGCGCCGTGCGCGCGGGGGGCGTCGCCTGATTCTTACGGAGTCCGTATTCTCCATGGACGGCGACCTCGCCCCGTTACCGGCCATCGCGGAGTTGGCCGAACAATACGAAGCGCTCTTGATGGTCGACGAAGCCCATGCGAGCGGCGTGTTCGGCCCCTGCGGCGGGGGCCTGGTCCGTGCGGCGAACCTGCAGGGCAAGGTCACGATCTGCATGGGAACACTCAGCAAGGCGCTGGGCGGTTACGGCGGTTACGCCGCCTGTTCGGCCCCCATGCGTCAATGGCTGGTCAATGTCGCGCGATCATTTATTTACACTACCGCCCCGCCGCCCTCGGTCATGGCCGCGGCGTTGGAGGCTTTTTCGATTCTGGACGGTGATCCGACGCTCGGCGAAACCCTGCTGGCGCGGGCCGACCGTTTTCGGCAATGCCTGCAAGATGCGGGCCTCAACACACTGAACTCGGCCAGTCAAATCATCCCCGTCCTGGTACGCGACAATGCGCGCGCCGTGCGACTGGCCGCGCGGCTCAAAGAGCGGGACGGGATCCTGGTCGGCGCGCTGCGCCCGCCGACTGTGCCTGCCGGTACGGCGCGATTGCGCTTGGCGCTTACACTGGCGCATTCCGACGAGGATATGGACCGCGCACTTGACGCGCTCGTAACTGCCTGCCGGGAGGAAGGACTACTGTCATGAGCGCGATACCCACGTTTCTGGCCACCGGTTGGGCCGCGCCCGTGGCGCGACTTGAGCGATTATCCGAGCAACTTGATCGACGGCTCGGCGTCGAACCGATCGCATTCGACCTGGCCGAAGTCGATATTGATGCGTCACGCTTTCCGTTGCCGCCCGACGAACCGTCGGCTTATGCCCGCGCCTTGCATGAGCGCCTGCACAAGTGCGGTGAACCGGCCCGGATCATCGGCTGGTCGACAGGCGGCGTGATCGCCCTTGAAACCGCCGCCTTCTGGCCGGACAGCATACACAGCCTGGTGGTCGTCAATTCTACGGCCTGTTTCTGTGCGCACGACGACTATCCGCACGGTCAAAAACCGGCCGTCCTGCGAAGCATGATGTCCGCCCTGCGCATGTTGCCTCAGAAAGCGGTATTGAAGGAATTTTTTGCGCGCGCAGCCCTGCCGCGGGCGATCGTGAAAGACGAGCTCCTGGAACACGTCGCCGATGCGCTTGCACAGGGTGAAACGGTGCTGTTAAACGGGTTGACCTATTTGCTGCACACCGATCTGCGGGCACGAATATCCCGAATCCGACAGCCAGTACTGATCCTGCACGGCGCCGACGATCATATCATCCCCGTCTCCGCCGCACACTGGCTCTGCGACGCGTTGCCGGATGGCAGGATCATCGAAGAACCTGAGAAAGGACACGATATACCCCTTACCGATCCCGACCTATTGGCGCGGCATATTGAGGCATTCGTCCAAGGAACCGGGGCGCGCACATGAATCAAGGCTGGTTCGTTACCGGTACGGACACGGGCATCGGCAAAACCGTTGCCGCCGCCGCGCTCCTGCTGCAATTACGGGATCAGGGCCGGCACGCGATCTATATGAAACCCGTCCAGACCGGATGCGACGTGGAAGGAGCGACCTGCGTGGCGCCCGATCTGCGCCATTGCCATCGGCTCGTCGGTCTCCCGCCCGTGTCCGACGAGGAAGAAGATTGTTGTCCGTATCGTCTGCGCATGCCCGCATCGCCCCATCTTGCGGCGGCCCGGGAAGGGGTGACGATAGATATGGAACACATCATCGCAGCCCATCGCCGCTTGCAGGAACGCTATGAACACGTCGTGGTGGAAGGGGCCGGCGGTGTGCTTGTGCCCTTGAACGACTCACTGACCAACCTTGACCTCATGCAGCAATTGGACCTGCCCGTGGTGGTCGTATGCCGTCCCGGCCTCGGTACGCTGAACCATACGCTGCTTACCCTGCAGATATTGCGAAAGGCGGGATTGAACACGGCGGGGCTTGTGACAGTCGATACCACGGATGCGCCGTGGACCGATATTGAGGAAGACAATCAGGCGACGCTTCAACGGATGGGACGCCTACCCTTGCTGGGTCGGATCACGTATCATCCCGCACTGGCCGACGAATCGGCCGGACCGGACATACTGCGAACGTGCATACAAGGCCTTTCCGTCTAGCAGCGCGCTGGGAATTGCTTGTTGAACTTGCCATCACAACCTATCCCGCCAGGGCAGACGCATCTAAAATCGAGTTATAAATGACTAAAGACCCAAAAACCCAAGCCCGAAAGAAGTCCGAAGTCCGAATATGCAAGCCGTACCAAACGTGTATTCGTAACCTATGGCCGTTCAGGCCGAACATCGAAGAAACGTCCGATGATGTGGATTTCGGGTTTTGAAATTCGGATTTCCTTAGGTATTTGGGTCTTTCGTCATTCGGTCTTTGCGGGCAAGCGCATAACAATTTAGATGCGTCTGCCCTGGCTATCCCGCCAGACGGGCGGGCAAGCGTCGGCTGCGCCAGAGTATGACCGTAGCCGCGCCCGTTCCGCCGAAGGCGGATCCGCCTCTGGCGGAAAGGGCGTGGAAATGCGTGACGACAAGTTTGCAACGGGCAGTTAGTAAGGCAAACTCTTTCAAAACGACTTAAGTGTGTGGTACATTGAGTTTAATGAGGTTTTATGAACAATCGTGATTTTGATTTTTGGTATGCGTTGCACAACACGGAGGTCGTACACCCGCCTTCCGGACGGCTGGAAACGTTCGGCAATTCCGTGGTCAACTATCATCTGCTCAGTGAATCCATGGACGACACGAACCAGGTCCGTATTCGCGAGGGCCGGATCGAAGCCTTTCGCCCCCAGATCATTACGCCCACTTCGTTGGACCAGTCCACACTGGACGGATTCGGGACCGAAGCGGACGAATATGTGCAATGGCTGAAAGACAATGCCGAGGACCTCGTTCTGTTGCGATACGGATTTCAGATCAAGAAGAAGGAAGTCAGGGAATACACCATACACGATCGCTTACCCACCGCATTGGCGCAGGTCGAGGCGGAACTCAAAGGCAGGAACGACCCGCTCGGCGCGATTGTTATCGGCGTTGAAAAACCCTGGGAGGTCAGCCTGATCAAATTGATGGTGGACGTCATGCAGAAATCCGTCGTGGCGAACGTCAACGATCTCAAGAAAAAGCAATTACTGCCCATGAATCCCGAGCAATCGGAGCAGATGAAACGGGAAGAAATCGAAGAAGACTTTCGGGCCGCCTCCAAAGACCGGGCCCTGATTCAGGATTTGGGCCGAAAACTTCAGAAATACGGTCTTTTCGAGGAATTCGAAGACCGCTTCTTCGCCCTCGTGCGGAGTCACTAGCGACAGCCTACCGCGTCAGTTTCATCCCGCGCCGGATGAAGGTCGGCAAGTCGAGGTCTTCGCCTTCGTAGATGGTGGGTTCGACGTCCTTGAAACGGCCCTTGGAAGTCGGTTGCAGGATCAGCTCCTTCTGTTCGGCCTTCGGCTTCTTGCGGTCCGCGGGAGCCGGTTCGGGTTTGCGCGGTATCGGCGCGGCTTCCGGCTTGGCTTCTTCGGCTTTACCTCCGACCAGTAACATCAGGGACAAGCGATTCTTCATGGACGGATCAATACCCGCCCCCATGAAGCGGCGCGCATTGGAATGCACGGCGTTCGAAATCCCGTGCATGATCTCTTGCACCTCCAATAATGTCATCTCGGCGCCTCCCAACAAGCCCACCAACAAGCCGTTGGCGTCATTCAGCACGTTGTCGTTCTTGACGGCGGGATGTTTCATCACCCGATTCAACGCCAGCTGCGCCTTATTCTTTCCGGCCGCTTCGGCATGAACAAGGGTGCACACGCCGCCGGCCGATTCCAACATGTGTTTGAGGCTGTTGAAATCCAGATTGATCAGGTTATGCTGCGCCAGCAAACGCCAAACCACCCTGAACCCCGCTCCCATCTGTTCGTCGGCCCGGCGAAACGCGTCGTCCATGGTCTCATCCGTTCCGATATCTTCCAGGAGATACTGGTTCGGCATCGTAATCACGGCATGGCTGGAACGGCGCAACAGGTCGAGCGATTTCTCCGCAATTCGCGCCCGCTCATCGCCTTCAAACGGAAAGGGCAAGGTGGCGACACTGATAACCAACGCCCCCTCGTCACGCGCGGTCTGTGCGATGGCAGGCGCCGCGCCCGATCCCACACCGCCGCCCAGTCCGGTCAACAGAATCACCAGTTCCATCCCATAAAAGATTTCCCGGAACTTCACGAAATCGGCATTGGCGCTGCGACGGCCCAACTCCACATCCCCGCCCGTACTCATGCCATCCGTCAAATGCGCGCCGAATTGCAGGCTGCGCGGCGCGTTGGACGCCTTCAACGCCGCCCCGTCCGTATCGATGGCCACCCTATCCGCGTACTCTTCGGAATAGTTCTCCATACGGGTCAGGGCGTTAAGACCCATCCCCCCCAGCCCGACGAGCAGGATGCGGGACGGAACCTTTACGTTGCTTTCCGTCTTCTTTTCTTCCTTTTTCGGCTCGCTCATTGTACGTCCGTCCCCTTAACGACCGAATAATCGGCCCAACATCCCGCGAATACTCAAGGGCTGCGCGTCGCCTCCGCCGCTGCGTATGCCGTACCGAAGCATCCCCACCGTGGCGGCATATTCGGGACCTTCCGTGGCCGTGGCAATGCCGCTGACATTGCGCGGGCGTCCCATATGGCAGGGCATGTTCATGACCGACGCCGTATATTCGACAATATTCTTCAGGTGCGCGCCGCCGCCGGACACGATCGCCCCCGCGCCCATGACATTATGCAAGTTGTTCCGGCGCAGTTCATCATGGATCATTTCCAGCGTTTCCTCCAAGCGCGCACTGATAATGGCGTTCACATCCGTCAAACGCGCCGTCCGCCCGGCGAAACCGCCCGACGGCTGAATCGTAACGGGCTGGTCCTGAACCTCTCCGCCCGGCACCTGCACGCCCAGATCCACCTTCAGTTTTTCGGCCGGCCCCGTAGGAATACGCAGCACCATCGCCAGATCGTTCGTGACATGATCTCCCCCCACCCCGATGGAGCCGGCCAGCGCAATGCAGCGATTGGCGTACACCACGTAATCCGTCGTGCCCGCGCCAAAATCGATCACCACGCATCCGCTTTCCTTCTGTTCCGGCGTCAACACGGCCAGCGCCGAACAAAGTCCCGCGAATGCGCAGCCCGACGTTTGCACCCCCGCGCTGCTGGCCACGCGCATCACATTCATGATCCGGTTCCGGACCCCGTGCAGAATCAGCATGGATACGGACAGTTTCGCACCCACCATCCCTTCCGGGTTCACCACCCCCTCCTGGTCATCCACAAAGAACTGCTGATGAATGGAATGCAGCGTGCGCCGTTCGGGACCGAGACTGATCGCGCGCGCGGATTCCATCACCTCTTCAATGTCGTCGGTGGTGATTTCGCTGTCCGGCGGAATGATCGGCGTGGTGCCGCGGCTGATCGTCCCTTGAATATGGCTGCCGGTCACAACCACATGCACCTGATTGATGGAGACCTTGCTCTGGTCTTCCGCCGTCTTCAACGCCTGCTCGACACAGGACAGGGCATTATCAAAATCCGTGATATCCCCCTTGCGCACGCCACGCGAAGCGCATTCGCCGACTCCGGTAATCATCAGGTACCCGTCTTCGCGTTCCTCGCCCACGAGGGCGCGCACCCGCGACGTGCCTATCTCCAATGCTACAACCGGTGGTACTGGCATGAGTCTCCCGTATTCCTCTTCAGTATTGTACGACGGGCGGGATATGCGCCTCGCCCGTCATATTGATCACACGCGCCACACGACCGCGCCGCTGATCGTTCTGAACGATTCCGACCAACTCAGCCAGACGCGCTTCCATATGGTCGCGCGCAATGCGAACACGTTCGCCGTCCCCCAATCGAATATCCAGATATTCCGGATCACTTACATCGATGTAGCGGACCCGCACATACTGGCTCACCTGCGGTCGCTCACAAAGTTCTATGAATTGCAGCGCATCCACAAAAAGCGAATCGGTCAGCGTCATGCCCGGCCGCAACCCCGCCTGACGCAGGCCGACCACCGACGGCAGATTCGGGCGTAACGAGCCGGGCCCAAGCACGTGCCCTTCCCGATCCACCGCCAGCGAGAGTCGATCGTCCGTGCCCAGACGCGCCACGGCCATGCGCTCGTTGACGCGCACCACCAGGGTATCCGGCAAACGACGCGAGACTTCGGCCGATTCCACCACCGCCACACTCTCCAATCGACGTCGCACACGTCCGAGATCAACCGCGAACAGGTTGTCGTCCTCCGACAATTGACTGTATTCGCGAATATGTGCCGGCGTCAGCAAACGTCCGTTCGAATGCAAGTCCCAGTTACGTATGAGATACCTGTCGTTCTCGGTAAAGAAATGCCTGCCGGCGGCCGACAACGCCACATGCAATAGAATCCCGAACCCGGCCAGCACCACCAGGACCAGTACGACCACACCGATGCGCTTACGACGCTCGGCCTTCTTTTCCCGCACACGCGCACTGACGGTAAAGGGACTTTCCCGGCGTCGGCGGCGTCGCCGACGCTTTTTCGACTGATCACTGAGTATACCGTCCATCCACATCGTCGTTATTTACTCCGGCGGCCCTCCGGCGCCATACCATCCTATTGAACGCGCGCCATCTGCATGATGCGCTCGCACAAATCCGGAAATTCGATCCCCCGCGCCCTCGCCGCCTTGGGCAACAGGCTGGTCGCCGTAAAACCCGGGATCGTGTTCACTTCCAGTATAAACAGGTCCCCATCCGAATTCATACGAAAATCTACGCGCGCCAGTGCCCGGCAACCCAACGCGCGAAACGCGCGACCGGCCAAATCCCGGCATTGTCGCGCGCACGTCTCCGAAACGGGCGCGGGCACCAGATATTCCGTCACGCCTTTCGTATATTTTGCGCGATAATCGTAATACCCTTCCGGCGCCTTGATCTCAAGTACCGGCAATTGTTCCTCGCCGACCACGCCGACGGTCAATTCGCGGCCCTTAATGAATTTCTCCACGAGCACTTGCTCATCATAAGCCGCCGCATCCGCCAGAGCAGCCGGCCAGTCCCGTTCATCAAACACCCGATGAATTCCGATACTGGATCCCTGCCGTACCGGTTTGACAACAACCGGAAGCGGCAACGTACGTTGTTCGTTCGCCGAAATGACCTCATACGGCGCCGTCGACAATCCTTCCCGTTCGAAAAGCCGTTTGGTGGCCAGTTTATCGAACGCCAATCGGCTGGACGCGGCATCGGACCCCGTATAGGGCAGGTTCCGTTCGCGCAAAAGGTCCTGAACCTGTCCGTCTTCGCCGAACGTACCGTGCAAGGCGATGAACACGGCTTCTACACCGGTTGGTATTTGCAAGGTGGTGTCCCGCACATCCACTTCGTCCACCCGGTACCCACGACTACGCAAGGCCTCCGCCACGGCTCGACCGGAATTCAGCGATACCTCGCGCTCGGCCGACGGCCCGCCCATGAGTACCGCTATGTGCTGATATGTCTTTTCGACCATATTCTATACTTCATCCATAAAACGTTAGAGCAGTTTAACGCATAGATCTCTTGCAAAATCATTCCCCCCAATGTTCCCCGCCTGTTTCCGTAGCTCCCATTTTCAATGGGAGCCATGCGCCGATTGAAAATCGGCGCTACGGATTTGCCAGACTAGCAGGCCCGTCCCAGTCGCTCGATATCGCCCGCGCCGACCAGCAACAACAAATCGCCTTCCCGGGCGAACGCTTCGAACTGGGCCCATGCATCGTCCAGATCGCGCGCGGTCCGAAACGATACGTCGCCATGCGCCAGAAAGTGCATCGCCAGATCTTCCAAACGCCCGCCTTCCAGCGGCTGTTCGGAAGCCGCATAGATCGGTGCAAGAATCACGTGATCCACACCTTCGAACGCGGACGGAAACGAGTTCCCCAACGCCCGGGTCCGAGAATAGCGGTGCGGCTGGAAAATCGCAAGCAGCCGGCGCGGCTGTAATTGGCGCGCTGCACCGATCAACGCCTTGATCTCCGTCGGATGATGCGCGTAATCCGAATACACCGGCACGCCGCGCCACACGCCGACGCGCTCAAAACGACGGCGCACCGGACGGAACGTCGACAACGCAGCGCCCGCCTGATCAAGCGGTATCTGCAGGTGATGAGCCACAGCCAGCGCCGCCAACGCGTTCTGCACGTTATGTCGTCCGGTCAACGGCAATTCGAACCGTCCGGTATCCGCGCCCTTCACGAGCAGTGTGAACGAGGTGCGTTCCGCGGACTCCTCGACCTCGACCGCGCGTACGTCCGCGTCCGCGGCGAACCCGTATGTGAGCGGTCGCGGTCGTCCCTTCACCAGGGCGCGTAACCGCTCGTCGTCCGCGCAGATGATGGTGCGGTCCGACGTTTGTTCGATAAACCGGCGGAAAACGCCGACGAATTCCGTTTCATCGGCAAAGTGTTCCATATGATCGTAGTCAATGCCCGTGATGACAGAGACATTCGGCTGGTAATGAATTAGTGTCCCGTCGCTCTCGTCGGCTTCTGCGATGACCATCGGTTCCTTGCCCGCGTCGAATACGCGGCCCGCCTCACCCCATTCGCCACCGACAAAGAAAGAAGGATGCCGGCCGCAGGTCCGTAATACATGGGCACACAAGGCCGTTGTTGTCGTCTTTCCGTGTGTCCCGCTGACCGCGATCGTGTATTCGTCCCGCAACAATGCCGGGAATACTTCACCGCGCCGATAGACGGGGATCGCCCGCTTGTGGGCGTGTAGCACTTCAGGATGATCTTCCGGCACGGCGGTGCTGCGGATCAGCAGGATGGGGTCGACATCGAGATGCGCCGGATCGTGCCCCTTCAGCACCGTTATGTGGGCGTCTTGCAGCCGGGACGTGAAAGGGTTCGCTTCCAGGTCGCAACCCGAGACCTGAAAGCCGCGATGCTGCAGAAAGCTTGCCAGCCCGGCCATGCCGACTCCGCCGATACCCAACAGGTGCACGGCGCCGCCCGGACGCGCGTTGAGTATCTGCTGAATGCGCTGAACCGGATCACACATCGACCGGCGCCTCGGAGCTGTTCGCCTTGTTTTCGAGCGCGGCCTGCTCGATCATATCCGCCAACCGTTCTGCGGCATTACCCGGTGTCCGCGCTTTCAAGGCCGCGCTCATTCGCGCCAGGCGCCGCGGGTTCCGGAGCGATTCCATCAGATAATCCACCAACCAGGGCACACTCAAATCCTTTTCGGAGACCACATCCGCCGCCCCGGCCTTTTCCAGTGCGCGCGCGTTCGCCGTCTGATGGTCGTTGGCCGCGTACGGGTATGGCACCATCAATGAGGGCACGCCGAACAACGACAATTCGGCGCACGTCGACGCGCCCGCCCGGCATACGGCCAAATCCGCGGCTTGATACAACGCCGAAACCTTATTGGCAAACGCTTGCACCAGACAGGGGATCCCGGCATCCAGATAGCGTTCGCGCACCCAATTTTCGTCCTGCACGCCGGACAAATGGATGACCTGCACGGCAGCCCCCCTCCGAGCGACTTCGCCGAGCGCTTCCGTCACACGATCATTGAGCGTGTGCGCACCGCTGCTGCCTCCCATGACCAGCAACGTGAATCGATCACGATTCGGCAGGTCCGGCGGGTCATGGCGGATCGACGGATCGAGTTCCCTGCGCAACGGCATGCCCGTGAGTTGCACGTTCTTGCCGGGCATGTAATACCGGGTTTCCTCGAAACTGCAGGCCACCGCCTTCGCTCCGCGAGCGAAGAGGCGCACCGCCCGGCCGGGCAAGACATTGGCCTCGTGCAATACGTACGGCACGCGCCAACGGCGCGCGGCAAGGATCGGGCCGACCGAAGCGAAACTGCCCATGGCCAATAATGCGTCCGGCCGATTTTCCCGCATCGCACGACGACAGGTACCCGCGGCCTTCCACAGCTTCCATCCCGAGCGCAAGCCCTTCAAAGAGAACTGCGTGGGAAACCCTTCCGCAGGCACGCGGACAATCTCTCCGTCCCACGCCTCGATCGACTTCTTTTCCGTATCCCGGCCGGTCAACCATAAGGTGATCGCATGACCGCGCGCCCGCAAAACCGAAGCCGTCGCCAAGCCGGGCATGACATGTCCGCCCGTTCCGCCGCACGCCAATGCTATATTCAAACTCATCGCCTTGGTGTTCCCGTCTGTTCCCGTACCTGTATCCCCTTATGACATCGCGCTGAAGCGCACGCGCCCGGGCATGTTACGCTCTATCCTCGTAGCCACGCAATACCTCACCGGCCAGATATAGCGAGCCGGCCAAACACACGATGCCATCCTGCTCGCGCGCCCACGCCTTGGCTTCGGACAAAGCGGCATCCAACGACATCGCCTCCGCCGCCAGCCCCGCGCGATTGGCGCAGTCCAGCAGGGTCTCCGCGTCCATGCCGCGTTCATGCGGGACGGGCACCGCCCAGCATCGGCGCACAACGGTTGAAAAACTCTCCAGACAACGCGTCGCGTCCTTGTCCGCGAGGAATCCCGCCACCAGACCAATCGGCCGGTTTCCGCCCGCTTCCTTCAACGTCGCGGCCAATGCGGCCGCCCCGGACGGATTATGCGCCACGTCCAACAAGACCAAGGGTTCCCGTTCCAATATCTGGCATCGTGCCGGCCATTGCACCTCCGCCAGGCCGTCCCGAAGGGCTTCATCCGTCAGGTTGATGCGCCCCATGGCTTCGAGCGTTTCAAGCACCGCAATGGCCAGCCCGCAGTTTTCGATCTGATGACGCCCGATCAAGGGAAAGCGGAACGGGCGCAGCGAGCGTTGATCGGTTTCCACTTTGATTTTCTGGCCGGACCAATCCTGCGCCAAACGTCGTACCCGGACGGATTCGTCCGCTCGAACCCGAACGGCGCCCACCGCCCGCGCGACCTTTTCGACAACCGCCTCCGCTTCGGGCGGCAACAAGCCGACCACAACGGGTACGCCCGGCTTGATGATCCCCGCCTTCTCGTCGGCAATCCGTTCAATGGTCGAGCCCAAATAGTCGACATGATCCACATCGATTCGCGAAATCACTGAGATCGCCGTCTTGCCGACGTTGGTCGCATCCCAGCGCCCACCCATACCGGTCTCCACCACCGCCCAATCGATGGCCCGCTGTTGGAACAGTGCAAAGGCCATGGCCGTCGCACATTCGAAGAACGTAGCCGGTCGGCCGTCGGTTTCCGCGGCGATCCGATCGGCAATGGGTTCGATCTGCCTGATCAGCGTCGCCAGGTCCTCGTCCGTTATCGGCGCCCCGTCGATGCGAAAACGTTCATGGAATCGAACCAGATGGGGTGAGGTGTACAGGCCGGTCTTGTATCCCGCATGTCGGAGCACGGATTCCACCAAAGCGCAGACGGTACCCTTCCCATTCGTGCCGGCTGCATGTACGCGGGGATACGCCGTTTCAGGATGCTCCAGTTCCTCCAGTAAACGTGTGATGATTTCGAGGCCGGGACGTATGCCGTGAGCGGTCCGTCGAAACAGCCGGTCCAGCGCCGCGTGGAGCGAGTCCATGGGAACGGCGTTCATAGCGGCGCTACTCTCCGGAAGCCACCGGTTCCGGCGCCATGTAGCCCAGCAGCAGCGTCAGCTCGTCCTTGAGTTCCTTGCGATGGATGACCCGATCGATCAAGCCGTGTTCCATGAGAAACTCGGAACGTTGAAACCCTTCCGGCAAATCCTGTTGTGTGGTCTCTTTAATCACGCGCGGACCGGCAAACCCGATGAGGGCGGCCGGTTCCGCCACGATCACGTCACCCAGGGTTGCGTAACTGGCCATGACCCCCGCCATGGTCGGGTGTGTCAACAGGGAGATATACGGTAGGCCGGCCTCCGCATGTCGCGCCAGCGCACCGCTGGTCTTCGCCATTTGCATCAGGCTGTATAATCCTTCGTACATACGCGCACCGCCCGACGCACAGGAGATGATTGCCGGCAAGCCGTCTTCCGTAGCGCGCTCAATGAGGCGCGTGACCTTTTCCCCGACCACCGCCCCCATGCTGGCGCCGAGAAAGCTGAAATCCATGATCCCGAGCGCTACGGGTCGGCCGTTCATCGTTCCCCGCCCGCACATCACGGCATCGCGATGCCCGGTCTTTTTGATATTATCGTCCAGCTTCGACGCGTAGGGGGCCACCCCAGTGAACTGCAAGGCGTCCACGCTGTAATATTGCGCGTCCCATTCTTCGAAAGAGCCCGCATCCATCAACAAGTCCCGCCGCTCATCGCGGGTCATCTGGAAATGGAAATCGCATTTCGGACAGACTTTGGCGTTCTTTTCCAGTTCCTGCTTGAATATGATCTCATTGCAGGAGGGACATTTCAGCCACAACCCGTCGGGAATCTCCCGTTTACGCACCTTGATGGTGGAATAGTTCTTCTTTCTGAAAAACGGCATAAATTCTGTTCCTCTCCCGCCCTTCATCCGCGGGCGACGGTCAACACGTACACCACGTCAGCGCCCGCCTCCTTCAAAACGCGCGCGCATTCGTTGACCGTGGCGCCGGTGGTCATGACGTCATCGATCAATAGAAGGCGTTTGCCTTTCACCCGCTCCGGACGCACCACCGAGAACACGCCCGCCACGTTAGTGACGCGACGCGCGGCTGTCAAATGTGTTTGGCTGCCGGTATCCCGCAATCGTCGCAATACCCTTTTGGCCAACGGGATGGAGCGACGGCGCCCCAACGCCTGCGCCAGAAGTTTCGCCTGGTTGAAGCCGCGGTCCCGCCGTTTCAGCGGGTAGAGCGGAATGTAGCATATCGCGTCAAAAGGCAACAAGTCGTAATGCGTGCGCATGCTGGCTTCGAGCAAATCGGTCAAATCCGGAATCAGCCAAGTGGCATACTGGTATTTGACCGCCCGAATCGCCAAGCCCGCCGCCCCCTCATAATGCACCGCCGAACGGGCGCCGTCGAAGTACGGTGTGCGGCGCGAACAAAAGACGCAGCGATACTCGTGATCGATGTGGCCCGGCACAGGGTCTCCGCACAGAGAACAAAATGGAGGCTGCACGTAATGGAAATCCGACAGACATTCCCAGCAGAAAAAGCGCATCCCGTCGGCCACCGCCCCGCAATGCTGGCAGCTTCGCGGATATACAACATCCAATAGCAGATCCGACACCGCCTTCAACGTGTCAGCGCTTTTCATATCGGCAGCATACGAAGAAAAAGCGCGTCATTCAATCGAATTGACGGTCCATCAACGCCGTTTGGTTTTGGGAACCGCGGCCCAGATCAACATCAACACCAGCAGCGTCAGGGCCGCCCAGGAACGGGCCAGGTTGACCGACGTCCCGAAGAAAACACTTTCCACCTGCGTTGCGCGGTCAAAGAAGAAACGGCCGGCGCCCAAAGCCAGCACCCAACCCGCGTGCAGCCCGATAATCATATAGAGATGACCGTGCCGACGATACAACACACACAGGACCAGGCTCATCACGAATAGTGTCAACGCAAACGGAATATAGAACCCCGGCTGATCCGTTGTATGAAACATGTGCGGGACCAGCGCGAAGCCGGTATACCATTCCCCGTACACAATCCCCGTCGGAGAATCCGGACGCAAAAAATGGACAAAGGAAAAGAAGGCACTTACGGCCAACGCCGCGGGCACCCAATGGACCAGGCGGCGAAGCAAACCGAACAGCGCGCCACGAAAAAAGACTTCCTCAATTACGCCAATCAGCAATCCCCCAATGAAATAACCGATAATACGGCCGACAAGCCGGCCCCACGAATCGGGCGCCCAGACGAGGATCCCCGTGACGGCACCCAACACGTACAACGCGCCGACCGATACGACACCCAACAACCAACCGCGACCGATCGCCCGTATCCGCGGCACGTCGCGGGTCAGCCCCAGCGGTGCAAACGATGAGGCGCCGCCCAGACGCACGGCGGGATAGAAACCGAGGATCAGATAGATAAGAACCAGCCGCGAAATGATTTCCTCGAAACGCAGATCGCGCAACTCTTCCAACACGGCGACGTTTCGCCCCAGGGCGATCAACCCATTAAAAATCCATGGCGCTGTTATACACGCCAACAGAAAAGCGGCGACAATCAGTAACAGCACGGCGTTCAATAGACGCAGGGCGTTGGTGGATTCCTTGTTCATACCCCAGCTATATCCTATCGAGGTCGAATTGACAAATCCACGGGCCTCGCCTATTGTCGTTTCCCTCGTGCGAGAACGCCTCCGCGAGGCTGATGAGCGGGCCGGTAGCTCAGTTGGTAGAGCACGGGCCTTTTAAGCCTGTTGTCGTGGGTTCGAGCCCCACCCGGCTCACCATTCATTTCGCAGCAACGCACAAGCCCGCCCGTTGCGGGCGGGCTTGTGGCGCTTACTCAACGTATCACGACTGCTGTCGCTAGAACGTATATGTGGCGCCCAGCTCGAAGCTCCGTTCCGGCCCCACATAGATCCCTTGGCGCAAGCCGGCGATGTATTGCTCGTCGGTAACGTTCTTAATCGCACCAAAGACATGCAGGTTGTCCCTAACGGCGTAGCGACCGGTCAGGTCAATCGTGTAGTAGCTCGATATCAGACCACCCCATGTACCGGTTTCTTCCGTAGTGAAATCCCTGACATTCATTCCATCGCCAAACACCTCGTCAACCACGTTCAGCAATAATGCGGCTTGGTAGCGAGTGTGCTCGTACCCTAGCGAGACATTGGCCGTCCATTCAGGCGAATAGGGCAAACGGTTACCCTTAAGCGCATCACCCGGGCGATCCTCTCCGAACTCTGCTGTCGGTATCCAAGTCACATTGCCGTCCACCCTGAATCCGATATCAAAGGCATACCCAACCGCAGCCTCCACCCCTTGGATCAGAGCACTACCTTCGTTGGGATCTCTGATATTAGACACGCCAGGGTCCACTTGATTGGAAAAGTCCATTTGAAACGCGGTCAACTCATAGCTCAGACGCTCGTCTCCGCCACGGACACCCAACTCAAGATTGATGGAAGTCTCGGCCTTGGTTGGCGGAGTGTCCGCTCCCACCACACTACCCACCAGCGGTGGTGCAAAGGCGCGATACACACTACCAAAGACTTGTGCCAATGGACCAAGCTGGTATGTGGCACCAATACCCGGCATAAACTCAGTGTTGGAGAAACGATCGGCAGAACCCGGACTGCGCAAGTCATCCCGTTTTTGCTCGTACGCCTCGACACGCAAACCGGCCGTAACCGCAAACTCATCCGTGATCTCAAAGCGATTCTGACCGAAGAAGGCCAGGCTATCCGCTGAATCAAGACGGTTACGCAATAGTGTCTGATTCGGATTACGCGGTGTGGCGCGGTCGGCCCGGATTGTCTGATCCTCCATCTCTTCCGTCATCACGCGTACTCCAAGTTCAGCCTCGTTGCCCATGCCGAATAGCCCGTGATTTATGGTTAAGCGCGAGTCAAGACCATATCGCTCAAATGCCCGGTTGTTACCTTGCACCTCGTCACTGAAATTCCACACCCTGAAGCCATCGGCATTGACCGTGGTTGGGCTATCGCTATCGAGCTGAAATCGCCAATACTCCCGACTCATCTCGCTCCAAAATACAATCGTCTGCAACGTGAGATCCGAATTGATCTGCCATTCGTGATTGATGTCAAGAGCTCTGCGCTCTGTCAAAAACCAGTCGTCAGGCGCAGGATTGAACAGTTCACCGGCGCGATACGCGTCGGGGAAGAGGCCGCGATAGGAGATATTGGCGTCCGTTTCGTAATACAGGAACTTCACCCCCACGAATTGATTCTCTCCGATTGCAGTGCCGGTCTTGACCATGACATCGGTCGTCTCCACTCCTTTATCCATAAACCCATCGCTCTCGAGATATGTGGCAATAACACCAAAATGTGCATCGCCTGCGGGCGTGCTCCCCCCTAGCTCAACAGTGGATGAAAAGGTATTCCATGAACCGGCCCTACCGGTAATTGTCACACCGTCAGCCGGAGTTTTGGACTGGTAGTTGATCACCCCGCCGATGGTATTCGGACCATATCGAAGCGATGCTGCGCCCTTCAGCACTTCGGCGCCGTCCAGTCGCTGAACACGCGGATTATAGTAGCGCGAGTTTCCGACAAAAATTCCGGGTTGAATGGGCACACCGTCTTCCAGCACTAATGTCTTGAAGTCTCCAGCCGGAAGCCCGCGAACACCCACATTAACGACTACCGCATTTTCCTCTTCCCCTTTGACGTATACTCCCGGCACTCGTCGCAGGACGTCCTCTGTGGATCGCGGATGTATTTGCTCGATTGTATCCTCTGAAACCACCGATACCGAACCGGGCAACAGTTGAGCGTTCTGCTGCTTGCCAAGCACGGTTACCGCACCCAGCCGTACCGCCATCGCCTCTTGTTCCTCGGCCCACGACGACGAGCACATCCCCGCCATCGCAACCGTCAACACCATAACTCTTATCCGTCTACTCACTTTCTTCCCTTTCTCTTTACGTTAGGCATCCCTTCCGGGACACGACTTGTTTCGATCACTTCTTCGAATTCATCACTCCCTGTCCTGCAACGCCCGTAAACGACGCACTTGCTGTAGTGCCGTTTCGACCGATTGACCGCCGCCGAGCACATGCGCACGCGCGAGATATTTCTCAGCCTGCGCGTACTCTTCCCGAGCCATCGCCGTTCGTGCCAGTCGAGTCCAAGACGCCGCGTCGTTAGCGTGCGCTTGTGCCGCACGCTCATACCACGCATCGGCCTCGTGCCATTCCGACCGCGCCTCATGCCAGTCGCCCAGCGCCAGCAACGCCTCGCGATCTACCGGGTCGTAGCGCACCCAGGCTTTGTACGCCTCGTGTTCCGCAGCACCGTCTTCTTGCTGTTCCGCCAGTCTTGCCCGCGTCCTGAAATAGGCAGGCACCGGTTCCATCTCCTCGGCGGCGTAGCGGGATAAAATCTCCTCCGCACGGTCCAACATCCCGGACCAGACCAGCGACTCCGCCAAACGCAACCAGAGTCCCGGCTGCTCTTCCACTTCGCGGCTGGCTTCGTCCAACACGCGCGCCGCTTCTGCGGTCCGGTCAGCGGCCACATGCAATTCACCTAAAAGAATCAGCGATGCCGTATCTATCGCCCCCAGTCGCCAAGCGCTCTCCAGTGCGATCATCGCTGCGTGACGATCGTCTTGTGCCAATCGGGCATCAACCAACAGTCGCCAATAGGACGCTTCGCCTGGATGCTTTGCCACTAATTCCTCCGCCAAGGCCGCGCATTCCGCCCACCTGTGTTGCATCAGAAAACAGCGGGCCAACCCGGCCATCGCATCGCGCGAATCACCATCCATCCACGCCGCGCGCCGGTATACCGTCTCGGCACTTACCGAGCGGTTCAATCCCAGTAACACATGGCCGTACAACAACAGGTGTTCCAAGGTTACATCCGCCGCCTCTGCACGCTCTCGCAGCAACTTCTCCGCTTCGTCCCAACGCTCCTGCACCATCAAGACGCGCGCGAGTCCAATACGCGCTTCGTCAAAGTCCGACCACTTTTCGAGTGCCTTGCGATACGCCTCTTTCGCCTCTTCGTAACGTTCGAGCGACGCCATTAGGTTGGCGGCTGAATAATGAACCGGAGCAGACGCACGCCCATCCTCCCTCGCCGCCTCAATCAACTCCAGCGCCGCAACCTGATTCGTCGCGCCGATATCGGCCGCCCGCTCCAGCAATGTCGATTCCTGTCTCGTAATCGCAGGCCGCTCCGCCAGAGCGCCCTGTGCGACTGCAAAAACTAAGATCAACAATATGTACCGCTTTATATCCATGTTCTCTTTCGTTCTCTAACAATGCAGTCCGTAACTGCGTTCGTATCGCCTTACGGCGACCCTACAAACCACTCATGCCACTTCACGCCCCCTCCACAAACCCGTCGTTCGCAGGGTCGCCATCACCGCTCCAATCTGAACTCCACCGGCACTTCCACCCGTACCGCTACGGGCTGTCCGTCGCGCTGTGCCGCCTCAAAGCCCCATCGCTCCACTGCCGCGCGCGCTGCAGACACGAAAACGGTGCCCGGCCGCGCATCGGCAACCTCGACGTCCTCCACTTTTCCATCCGCCGTGACCACGAATCGCAGCAACACCTCGCCTTCCAGTCCGCGCTGACGCGCCCCGGGCGGATACTGCGGCGGTACCTGAACCGTGGCTCGCGGCGGAGTGTCGACGTCGGCCAGCGCATATACCGCACCTTCGATCGCCCAATTCATGTCCCCGAACGCGACACCAAAATCCCCGGCTGCGAAAGGAGCATCGAAAGCAAAAGCCGGCTCGACAACAGGCGCCGCAGGAGCGGGAGGCGGCGGAGCGGGCAACGTTAAATGAACCGGATCAGGAGGCGCTTCCGGCGCTGGTGCCGGTTCGAGAATCGGCGGAGGCGGCGGTGGCAATGACACCACCTCCACATCACGCAGTGTAACCAACGCATCCACATCGGGGCGATTGAACCATTGCGCAAGCGGCATAATGGAAAACAACAACAGCGTCAGTCCAGCCGCTGAGCCCAGCACATCCGGCGTCCAACGCGCCTCAGGAAACAATGCGTCGCCCACGCTCACGGCTCCCTCCCCGCCGCCAGGCTCACTTGCGTCGCACCGCCCAACGTACATTCGTCAATGACACGCACCAACGCGCCCGAACGAGCGTCTACATCGGCGATAATGATCACCGGCCGTTCCTGTTCCCGTTGCAGACGGGCAACCATGCCCCGCAACTCGTTCATGGGGACAGGTCGACCATCGAAATAGACCGCCCCCTCCGCAGTAACCGCCAGCAAAATACTTTGTCGGTCCAAGTCCTGCGCGCTCATCGCCGTAGGCTTGTTCACTTCAACACCGGTCTCCTCGACGAATACCGAGGTAACCATGAAAAAGATCAGCAACAGGAACACGACATCGATCAAAGGCGAAATATTTACTTCCGCCGCCTGCTCCTCTTCCTGAAATGCCGTTGCCCGGTCAAGCATGCGCCGCTCCTTGCCCTGCTCCACCGCGCCATATCATTACACCTACCGCGTGCGACGATTGTTGCCATTGCACCCGCAACCGGCCTATCTGAAGTATGCCAAAGACCCCGGGCAAGGCCGCCATCAGCCCGAACTGCGTAGTCAACAGTGCCGTGCGAATGCCCTCGGCCACCAGCACCGCGCCATCCGCTCCATGCCGGGAAACGGCCATAAACGTGTCGACCATTCCGGTCACCGTTCCCAGTAATCCCAACAGCGGCGCCGCGGCCGTCAGCGCTTTCAATAGAAACACTTCACGATTCAATTTTTCGCGCGCAGCACGCATGCTGGATTCGAATCGACGGCGCGACTCGGCGTTCCCGTGCACAACGCCCGCCCCACCGTCCAGCTCGGCTTCCTTTTCGCGTGCCGCACGCACAGCACGACGCAGCGCAGCCCGCAAACGAAGCCAACAAGCCCATATCCCGAACGAAACGAGCGCAATCGGAACCAACAGGATACCCCCGTCCCTCCAATAAGCAGGAATAGCCCAGAGCGCGTCGATCATGACTGCGACTCCTCCGTATCAAGCGATCGCACAAAGCGGATCGCGGCCTGCTCGAGACCGGACAAAACATTCCGCGCCCGCCGCATCAAGTAGGCATGGGCCAGTAATGCCGGGACAGCAATAATCAAGCCCGTCTGCGTTGTGATTAGCGCCTCCGAAATACCGCCCGACAAGGATCGCGCATCGCCGGTACCAAACACCGTAATCAACTGAAAGGTGTGGATCATCCCCGTTACCGTCCCCAACAGGCCCAGCAGCGGCGCTGCCGCCGCACAAATTGCCAGTGCACCGAGATACTTCGTCACCATCGGACGTTGCATGACGATGCGGTCCATCAGGATTTCCTCCAAATACACGCGGTCCGCTTCACGATGCGCCACCGCATCCGCCAACACCGGTTGCCACGGCGCGGCCAACGTGTCCGCTGTCGTCCGCGCCGTCTCCGCATCGTTCTTTCGCAGGGCTCCGATAATCGTATCAAGCGGCGTATTTACATCGATTTCCATGCGCCGCAACGCCAGCGCGCGCAGCACAATGATGAATACACATCCAACCCCGATCAGAAGCAACGGGATCATTACCACGCCCCCCTGCTGCAAACGTTCGATCAACGGTGCCCGCGCCTGCGCCACTTTCAGCAGTGCTCCATCGGTTACATCCACCGGCGCATAGTCAACATCGCCCGTCACCCAATCCTTTAGTCCCTGTTGCACCCGACGCGGCATTGCCTCGACCAGCATGGGCGTCATTCCACCCGCACCCGTCGCCAGATAGCCAGCCGTACCGTCCTCGCCCTTAAAGAACGTCACCGGCCCTACCGGGATTAAAGATCCATGCAGCACCTTCCCGGTATCGTCCACCACGAATCCATCAAACGGGATACTGGGCAGATCGTCCTGTGCCGTCGCACGCGCCAGATCCAGTGCCGGCCCGATTGCAGCGAGCGTCACACCCGACGATTCGTCCCCCGCCAACGCCTCGTCCATTCGCTTCAGTAGATCTTCGTATCGCTGACGCTGGACCGCGGACATCACACTTTCCGCTGCCCTGCGGTATTCGGTGAGAACGGCCAATACGCGACGATGTTGCGCCTGCGACCGCTCCGCCTTTCGCCGTGCCGCCGCTTGTTCGGCCGCCTGGCGGGAAGTCACGCGCTGAACGTGTCGCCATTCCTCGCGCAGAGCACGCACATCGGCCTGGATGTCCTCGTATTCCTCAGACAGCGCTGTGCGCTCGGCCGCAATCGTTTCGCGTTGCTCCGCCAGCGCCTCGCGCGCCGCTTCGATATCTGCGCGGGTCACAGAGACAGCTTCATCGACCGAAGCGGAGGCCACCGTCGTCAAACACAGGAGTGCAATCGATTTTCCAATCGTTGGAAGAATTTTTGCGCGATTTTCCAATCGTTGGAACTTTTTGAGCCCTTTTTTCCAATCGTTGGAAACACATCGAGCCACTTTTCCAATCATTGGAAAGATCAGGTGCATACACTTCCAATCATTGGAAAACCTCATTCTTCCGGCTCCTTGGATAGAACGGTCACGGGCAATTGAATCCAGCGGGGTGCGAGTTCACCTTGTTGCACGCGAACAGCCTCCCGAATGACCGGAGCATGGCGCGCGTCCCACTTCCACATCCATTTCCTGCCGTCCCACACTCCATGGGCGGCGGTCTCGTCGTTGCGCGAGACGGCATACGCTTGGGCATGGCCGAGATAGAGCACATCCATTAGCAGTTGAGTGTCGTCCGGGGCATTGAGCAGTTCCTGATCGAGGCGAATGGCTTCGTGCTTACGCTGGGCGGCTATCGCATCGTTGAGGACTTCGGACAGTTTATCGGGCAGCGCCCCGTCCCGCTCAAGGTCTGTGTTTAGCCAGGAAGCCAGCACACCGAACGCACCGCGCAGCGCCTCTTCCTGAGCAGTGCGACGCTGCTCCATAGCCACTTGCTCGTCGGTAACCGCATCGGCTTCCGTTGTGTGTTCGGCTATGCGGGCTTCGAGCAGCTCCTTTTCGCGCGTCAATAAATCGATGCCTTGCTCCAAAGACGCACGGGCAGTCTCCCATTCGACTTTCTCGCGATGAAGCACATCTTTGAGCTCAATCCATTGCTCGACAGCACGCATCAGATCACGGGCACCCGCATCAGCCCGCACCTCATGAGCACCCATTGCAGCCACCAGCACTGTTAGCCCAACCCACCAATAACTATGGTTATTCAATCTCATGATTGCATACTAACTCTTTTGTTTGAGTATTCAATCACTTTTTGTGCATCAGTATGCATTTCTTGTTTCGATTAAGGGTATCCGGTTAAGTGTGGCGAGTAAGGGTGTTTTAGTTCACAATGCTCTAGCAGCCCGTTGAAAAAACGTTTGTTGGGCGTGCCATCCACCGCCTCACGGCGGCGGCTACGAAGAAAACTGCAATGTAGCCGCGCCCGTAAGGGCGTGGACTATGTGGCTATGAGTTTTTCAACCGGCTGCTAGACCGTCGCAAGCGCAGGAGCGCCACAATTCCGCCCAGGACAAGAATGGTGATGGCGATGGCGAGTAAATGATTCCTCACCTCGCCGGGAGGATCCGCAACGGGTTCCTCCAGTTCTTCACTGGCCGGCAGGGCCCGCAATGAATCGGGATCGATATACCAGTCGGCCTCGTCCATTCCCATCGACGCCACGATCAGGTCCTGCAACTCGTTGTAGGTAATGTCGTCCCCGGCCAGAAAGCCGGCCCCGCTAACGAGGGCGGGCGTTATGCCGCGAAAAGCGATCGGCGCTTCAAAATGATCGGCATACGCTTCGTTCAAATCGAGACTTCTAATGAGCGACAAGGTGTGTGTCTCCACCGTCAGGTCGGGGAAGATCGTCTTCAACTCGGCCAAGTACATTTCCACCAACTCACAATCGGGACAGGAAGGCTCTTCAAAAAACACCAACCGCACCGGCACAGCCTCAATCTCGACTTCGGCTTCTGGTTCTTCCACGAGTTCTTGTTGCGTCGCGGGGCGCGGGCGATACTGCTGATCGACTTGCGCCGTATCCGTCGATAGCCGTTCGAAATGCGTCATAATGGATTCCCGGCGCGAACTACTGAGGTGCGTGTGTTCCAAGTACGGCAGTAACGGCAAATAGGCGGCATCCAACTGACGATAGTTCTCTTCAATAAAACTGCCAATACGCCGGCCCACTTCGGAGCGGTCACTGAACTGATGCACGGTATCGATCAAAGCCGTGGCGTCGATCTGCTCCCCACGCGCCAACAGGGCCAGGAGCGCCTCCAACCGCACCGGCGGGGCCGGGTCCGTACTCAACCCACGCAATACGCTCAACATGTCGGTGCGCTGTTCCGGCGTGAGCTGAAACCAGAAATTGGCGCGGGTCTGAAAATGGTCGCGTCCCTGTTCGGCGACATCGAAACGGTGCACCCACAACGATTGGGGCAAGGCCAAATGGGGCAGCACCATACGGACATGTTCGGAACCGTCTTCCCGTAATGCTTCCACATGCGGCATCAATCCGCGCGCGTGGTTACGGCCGAGCGCCCGCGCGGCGGCGCGCCGTACAAAGGGGTTGGAGTCGGTAACCAAAGGCTCGACCGCCCGTTCATCGCCCCGCCGCCAACCGGCGTCCAACAACACCAACCCCAGCACCTTCAAGCGATCATCCTCATGGGTCAACAATGCTTCGCCGCGTTCCCGCAAGGCGCGTCCGGCCACCATCTCTCCCATCAAGGAACGCAAGCGCCACTGCATGAGGTCCGCCGGACGCAACAAGCTGCCGGATTCGGTCAAGGCGTCAAACAGACTGGACAGCCAATCCGGGTCCTGGGATCCATTGAGCATGGAATTTACGGACGCGGTCCGAACCTGTGCGGCGCGATCGCGCAATAATCGGTTCAGCAGCGCCAGTACCGGTGGTTCCCGCCAGTCATTCAATATCCGCGCCAATTCGGTGCGCTGCCCGACCGTCAAGCTCACCAACTGTTCGTCCAAATGCGCGACCCCCTCCCCTTGTCGCGCGCGCACGAGCAACATCGCGGCAGGTATCCGCAAGGCCGGGTCTTCATCATCGAGAAAACGACGGACCCCAGCCAGCAGATCACTGCGTCCAACCAACGCGCCAACCGTCGCGCCGTCCCCGTCTAGGCCGTCCGACGCTGGAATCGCCAGCTCGTCCATAAACAGGTCAAGGACGTCATCTGCGGTGACGGCGGGCGGTTCGGGTTCCGTTTCCTCGACCGGCGGGGCGGCCGGGTCCGGATCGCCCAGAAACGCGTCGAACAAGTCCAAGACCTCCTCATCCATATCCGCTTCCTCTACGGTTTCCGGTTGCCATGCCGGAAATCCACCAAACACACCCATGTGACCGCTGGTCGGACTCCAAAACTCGCGCGCACGGTTCATTGATTCCAATGCAGCCAAGACCGGTCCGCGCGACCCGTCATTCAAGGCTTCGAGAAGAATGGATCGATTGCCCGCTTCGTTCAGGCCGTACTCACCGATAACGCGCAACGCGTTCAGCGCCACGTCTTCATTTTCGTGCCGAGCCAGCACACCGGCCAGTCGTGCCCCGCGCCGTCCGCACTGTTGCAAGGCTTCCGTGATCGCCAGCAAGACCGAGGGCGATTGATCGGCGAACGCGTCGGCAAACGACGCGGGCGGATTGCGGTCCAGGCTGCAGAGCGCCTGGATAACCGGTCCCTTCAGATCGTCTTCGCGATGGAACAGTTCTTCCAGCATCGACACGGCGTTCGCAGGTTGAATCAGTCCAACGGTCTGCACGGCCTTGAATCGGACAAACGCGTCTTCGTCGTTGAACAACGCCTCGAAATGTTCCGCCGCACTCGATGCGCGCAGGGCGCCGGCGGCGTCGAGCGCCGCCACACGGACCCGCCAGCGTTCATCCGCCAGACGCGCCACCACGGCCTCTTCAGCCGTGCGGTCACGCATATGCTGGATGCCCTGCAAAACGGCAATGACGACATCCTCGTGTTCATGTTCGAGGAAGGGCAACATGGTGTTCAAGGCCCCGCGCGTGCGAAAATCCGCCAGTCCGCGCAAGAGCGTGATCAACACATCGACATCAGCTTCTTCCTCGGCATGTTGTGCCAGGCGCCGCGTGACCCGCCGTCCACCGCCCGCAATCAGCGTTTCGATGGTCGTTTCCCGCACCAAGGCATCGTCGGCGGTGAGAAAATCTTCCAACACCGGCATGACCGCCATCGCGTGCGGCGCCAGATCGCGCAAGGTCTGTAAACGCACGTCCTGATGCCCGAATACCAAACGGTTGGCCAGTAGCGCCGGGTCCGTTTGCCCTGTCGCCGGCAGCAATACGGTGTACCGGATTTCGCGTAACCGGTCCTGCAGACCGGCGGGCAGATCGGGGTGCGCGGCCTTGAACTCGTCAATCGCCGGCAGCAGGCCTTGTCCCGTTCGTACGAGCGTGCGAGCGGCCCGTAGCGATCGCGCCCGGTCTTCCGACAATAGATCCCTCAAATACCGCTCAATTTGTTCGTCGCTCAGCGGTGAGTAGAACACCGCCACGTCGTCATCCGGCAGTGGCCGTTGCAGCCAGTCGTCCCATCGTTCCCGTGACCATAGATGATCGGGGTCAGCGGGATCCGGCACACGCCAAGGATCGTAGCCAAAATCGTCACCGGCCCATTCCTCCAACCATTCGATGGCGGCCACGCGTACCGCCAATTGGGCGTCGTCCAGCAATTCAACGAAGAGTGGTCGTAACGTTTCATGGTCTTCGTGCAGACGGTTTCGTATGGCATGGCGGATGCGATTATCGCGCATACCGGCCAGTACGGACCGCCATTGGTCCGTGGTTAGTTCCGTATCGCTTGTCAACCAGTCCAACCACGTATCGATCTGCGTTTGGGCGGTGATGGCCTGTCGCTCGTCCAATAATGACTGTAACAGCGAGAGCATATCCGGTTTTTCGACAGCTCCCGCGATCCGGCCTCGTTCCTGACCGTCAGCGGTCAAAAACAGCAGCACCGGCACGCTTCGCACGCCGTACAGGCTACCGGCCAGCGGATCGAGGGTGGTATCAATTTCGGCAAGGGTAAAGTGGCGCAGGTATCGTTCCACTTCCTCGTCCTGCAACACGTTCTGCTTCAAGCGATGACAATGGGGACAGCCGCGCATACTGAACAGGACCAGGACCGACCGGTAATTCGCCGTGGCATCGGCCAGGGCGGACTCGATACTGCGGTGCCAATGCAATTCCGCCGCCTCCGGTTCCGTGTCCGGCGACCAGGAGGGAGATGGCAGCGCTGTCCGGCCGTCGAGGTCCGGGGCGATGACCGGGTCCCATTGCGTGTCGGAAATCGGCGCGGCCATCAGACGGGTGGCCCCCAACAGGCCACAAGCGAGCCATCCCATTACCTGTATCAAGTGTAATTTCATGCCCTTAATGCATCAGTGCATAGACCAAAATGTTCATGTTCAGTTCCAACGCGTTGACAATTTCGTTGGCGCCGCAACAACAGCAACCTTGGGTATAGGCCGTATTGTTGAGGCCGTTCGCGGAATAGACCACGACCCATTTACCGTCCCGCTGCATGCCTTCCAGAAATGCCGGTTCCGCCGGGTGTTCCAATGTGATCTCCTCAATCACGTGCACGGTGCGAAACAGCGCGTGGTCCATAGGAATTCGTTCCAACGCGTCTTCGTTGAACAGATTTCGCATTTCACGGCGAAAGGCGCGATCAAAGGCGGAACTGGAACAGCCGGCGGAAGCCAGCAGAAAACCGCCACTCTCCAAATAGTGTTTCAAGTTCTCGCGTTCCCCTTGCGTAAACATGAAATCGGCTTCGCCGGTCATCATGACGAAGGGATAATTGAACAACTCTTCCGAATCCAGTTTGACCGTGCGGAACCGCCGTTCGGTAGGAATCGTCGTCTCCCGCTGGACCGCACTGAGGAATTCGTCGCTGAAACAGCGCGAGGTATGGATGCCGCCGAATATGAGATTAGCGCACTGAATGGCATCATTATTGGTCTGTCCGACCGATAGTGGCCCCCATAAGCATCCGAGCATCGTAAGCCCTATCCACCAGCGATATTGTCTTTTCATGTTACTCCTCCCATCCGAAATAGCGGCGCAGGGCGTCGCGATAGCGTTCCGGCGCGGTCTCGATGTCGCCGACGCCGGGCCGTTGCCCGGCGCCCGGCTCGGTCCATAGCCGTTGTTGTTCGTCCACCTGTGCGGCGCCGGGGCCCCTACCCCGGGCCGCGTCACCGGGTCCACCGCCCTCAACCGGCCTGTGACGGTCCGAACGCCCGGGACCGTGCAACGGCACGTTCAACGGGGTGTGGGCGCTGACCGAATAGCCGTCGCCGCTCCCCATGCCCGGGCCGGACCCCGTCCCCAAGCCGGACCAGGCCTGCATCATTTGTTGCAGCGTCCGGCGCGCTGAGGTACGCACTTCAAACGTCAATTCACAATCCATCAACCCACCGAACGCGGTCCCTTCACATTCCGTCAGCAGCAAGCGCATGCGTTCGAGCGCCAACTCGGCTTGATTTACCATTTCCTGGCCCGACCGGTTTTCCGCCGCGCGAATCATATTGTTCATGACATCCGGAATCTCCAGTTCCTCAATCGCCTCGGCGAATTCCAGTGCGGTCACTTTCAGCGGCTCGTATTCGTCGTCGAGGGCCTCAGCCCGCTCAATTAATTCCGCCCGCAAGGTGATCAGCGCCTCGCGGATCTGGGTTTCCTCGCGTTGAAACGAATCAAACAAACCCGCGTCCCGCAGGCGGCCGGGATCGGGATAGCGATCCATACGGCGCACGAGTTGTTCCTGCGCTTGAACCAATTGCAAATAACGCTGTGACAGCTCGAACATACGTGCGACCTGCTGGATATGCCGCGCGGTTTCCTGATGTTCCGCCATCGGCGTGTCAAAGGCTTGCAAATCTTGCAGGACCATTTCCAAACGCTGCGCCAACCGCGGGTCATCGGGTTCGCGATCTTCCAAGGCGGGTCGATGCCCGGACATGACGGCTTCCATCTCCTGCAAGGTCCGTTGAAAACTTTGCTCCGCTTCATAGACGGGGAAATCTGCGGCCAGCCGTTGCATCTGTTCCTGCACCTCGTCGTATTTCTCCTTTAATGCGGCCAATGCCTCCTCCGTTGGCGGTTCCTCCTCCGCCTGCTCCAGGAATTCTTCGATGCCGCGTTTCAATTCGTTCCAGGCCGACATAGCTTCGCGATAGCGCGCCATGAAATCTTCCGCGCGGACACGGGCACGCCACAACCGGGCGTATTCCTCTTCATCGATGATTTCCACGCGCACGACTTCCGACACCGATACGCCGCTCCAATCGGGATTCGTGTCCTGGGCTTCAAGATAGAATTCCAGTATCTGGCCCGGCGCCACGCCTAGCGCCCCCAGGTCTAATTCACGTTCAAACGTCTGGCGACGGGTGTTCGGCGGTACGGACAAGGTTTCCATACGGTCCCGATACCCCACCATGCCGCGCGCTAAATCCACGCGGCGCAAGCCCAGGTCGTCCTCGGCATAACCGGCCACATTGATTGAGGCGTCCGGCGTAGCCAGCACGAAACCCGCCGGCGAAGTCAACGCCACGCGCGGCGGCTGATCCGGCGTAACGTCCTGCGCAAAAACCAGTGGCTGCTGACTTTCCGTGCCGCGCACATCGCGTATAACCGCCGTCACCTCGCCCGCGAACGCCAGGTCCCAATCAAATTGCAGACGGTGGGTATCCAGCAACCGGCCGGACACTTCGCGCTCGTCATCGCCGTTGGCTGCGCGCACGGTCAAATACCCGTCACGCAGGGGCCGATTACTTTCCAGCGTTAATTGCAACCGTGAACCGGCCAACTCGGCGACCGGCTCGTCACCCAATCGAACCGTGCGTGTGGGTTTACCGCTGTATTCCGGCGGTTCCACTTCGAGCTTAACGTCGATGACGCGCGGATCAAAAAGCACGTGTATGGGATGCCACTCACTGCGCGCACGCCCCAACCCGAAGGCAAATTCCATGGGCTGGATCACATTACCCACACGCTGCGCAAACTGCGACGGCCCCTCCTGAAAGCAGACCGCCCGCTGCACATCGTTCCCGACCCGGGTCAACAACACCACGGTATCGCGTACCGGCCCACCACCAATTGCCACGTTCAGTTCAACACCGTCGCCGTACAGCACCTCGGGTTCAGCGGGGTTTACCACGAATTCATAGGGGCTG
>SLGY01000169.1 GCA_007136425.1 Kiritimatiellia bacterium | reverse complement strand
GTGTTGATTTATTCGAAATCGCGTGGCGAAATCGGCACGCCGCAAGCGGCGGCCCTACGAAATGCTTTGGTCGTAGGGCTGTAGGGCCGTCGCTTGCGACGCGCCGGGAATAAATCAACACGCCGGTGAGGCGGTGGATGGCACGCCAAAAAACCTTTTTCAACGGGCTGTTAGAGGCGATGTCGACTTCGTCAATCCAGATTCGGCGCGGTTGAACGCGCGACAAGCTGCTCGAATTCCGCCTCGGTCATGATCCCCTTCTCGATGACCAGTTGTTTGGCGGTCTTCTTCGTGCGCAACGATTCCTTCACGAGTTCCGCCACTTTGTCGTATCCGAGTTTCGGATTCAGCACCGTGCCGAGACCTCCGCTCGTCTCGAAATACGAAAGGCAGCGTTCCTCGTTCACTTCGATCCCGCTGATGCACTTGTCCGCCAGCATCCGGGCCGTGCGCGCCAGGATATTAAAGGAACGCACCAGGTTGTAGCCTGTAACGGGCATGTGCGTGTTCAACTCCAATTGACCGGCGGCGGCGGCCCATTGCACCGCCTGATCGTTGCCTATGACCTGAATGCACGCCATGTTCGCCGCTTCGCAAATGCTCGGATTGATCTTCCCGGGCATGATCGACGAGCCGGGCTCCACGGCGGGCAGGACGATCTCCGCCAGACCGGTATTCGGGCCGGACGCAAGCAGGCGCAAATCATTGCACAACTTCCCGATATCCGCGGCGATCAAACGCAATACGGACGAAATATCGGCCATGTCCGTCAGGTATTGCGTAATCTCAATGCCGTTTTCGGGCGCCCGATAGGCCTTGCCCGTGATCTCGCTCAATTCCCGCGCGATGGCCGGTCGGAATTCCTTCTTCGTATTGACGCCCGTGCCGATGGCGTTGCCGCCCGCGCCGATTTCGAGGACCCGGTCGCGCGACGCTTCGAGCCGGCGCAGATCCTTCGTCAGGGCGTGCGCCCATGCCGCAAACGCCTGCCCCATCATCTCCGGCACGGCGTCCTGCAAATGCGTGCGACCGCTCCGGATAACGTCCTTGAACGCGTCCGCTTTCTTGTTCAGTTCGTCGATCAAACGGCGGACTTCCGCCATCAACGGATCCGTCAGTGTCACCGCCGCAACGCGAATGGCGGACGGGAAAATGTTGTTGGTCGATTGCCCCTTGTTTACATCGTCGTTCGGATGCACCAGTTGCCGGTCGCCGGGTTTCCCGCCGAGTTGGACGGCGGCCAGGTTCGCAATCACCTCATTCACGTTCATGTTCGAAGACGTGCCGGATCCGGCTTGAAACACGTCCACGGGAAACTGGTCGTCGTGGCCGCCGTCAAGGATTACCTGACAGGCCTTTTCGATGGCCTGCGTCTTTTCCTTGTTCAACAGGCCCAGCGCGTGGTTGGCCTTGGCGCAAGCCCATTTCAGCTTCACCATGCCGTAGACCACTTCAATGGGCACCGGCTCGCCCGCACAATCAAAATTCTCGAGCGATCGGCACGTATGAATGCCGTAATACACATGATCCGGAACGTCCAATTCGCCCAGGGAATCCTTCTCTCTTCTCATAATTCGTTCAAACTCCTTACGTAATACCGTCCGATTTCGTCGCTATGGCGGGAAGATACCAATATCCCGCCCGCACCGCAAAGAAGAATCGGGATGAACCGGCAATCAACACTTGGCATACCGGACGGGCGGGCCTATGATGCAATCATCATCGCGTAACGCAACAGGCTTTCACCCCGGGATTATGAACATGGCAGGCAAGAATCCGTTCGTTCATCTGCATTTTCACACCGCCTACAGTCTCCTGGACGGATTGTGCCAGATTGAAGCCACCATGGACCGCGCCCTGGAACTCGGCATGGGCGCCGTGGCCATGACGGATCATGGCGTGATGTACGGCGCGATCGAGTTTTACAAAACCGCCAAGGCCAAAGGCGTCAAACCCATCATCGGCTGTGAAGCTTATCTCGCCCACGGCAGCATGCACGAGAAGCAACGGGCGCCCGGACAAAAGGGACAAACGTTCCATCAACTGCTGCTGGCGGAAGACGAGGAAGGCTACCGCAACCTCACGCACCTTGTTACCCGCGCGCACCTGGAAGGCTTCTATTACAAACCGCGCATCGACCGGGAACTGCTCGCCCAACACAGCAAGGGACTGATCGCCACGTCCACCTGTTTCAAGGGCGAAATCCCGCAACGCATCCTGTCGGGCGACCTGGACGGCGCCGTCGAGTTGGCGGGCCTCTACGCCGAGATCATGGGCAAGGACAATTTCTTTCTCGAATTACAGGATCACGGCATCCCCGAACAGCGGACCATCCTGCAGGGACTGATCGAAATTCATAAGCGCACCAATATCCCGTTGGTGGCGACCAACGACGTGCACTACCTGCGCAAGGAACACGCCGAGGCGCACGAAGTCATGCTTTGCCTGCAGACGCAGACGGTCATGAGCGACCCCAAACGCATGCGATACACCTCGAACGAGTTCTACATGAAGAGCGGAGAGGAAATGTGGGCGTTGTTCAACGAGTTCCCGGAAGCGCTGACCAATACCCTGGCCATCGCGGAACGGTGCAATGTCGAGTTCCGTCTCGAAAAGGAACTGCATTTCCCTCTGTACGAAGTCCCGGACAAGAGCAATCCCAAGAACTACCTGACCGCGCTGATCAAAGAGGGACTGCGCGAACGATACAACATCGAAGATCCGGACCAACCGACCAACGAACGCGAAGAAGCCATAAAGAAACGGTACCTCCACGAACTGGACGTGATCGAGCGCACGGGGTTCATCAATTATTTCCTCGTTGTCTGGGATTTTATCCGGTACGCGCGCGATCATCATATTCCCGTCGGACCCGGTCGCGGTTCCGGCGCCGGCAGTTTGGTGGCCTACGCGCTCGGCATTACCGGCATCGACCCGCTCCAATACGACCTGATTTTCGAACGTTTTCTAAACCCGGAACGCGTGTCCCCGCCCGATTTCGATATCGATTTCTGTCAGGCACGCCGCGAAGAGGTCATCGAATACGTCAAGGACAAGTACGGGCGGGACAGTGTCGCGCAGATCATCACCTTCGGCACGCTCGGCGCAAAGACGGTCATTCGCGATCTCGGCCGCGCGCTGGAAGTCCCCTTTGCCTATTGCGATCGGCTCGCAAAGATGGTCCCGGACGATCCGAAAATGACGCTCGAACAGGCCTTGCAACTCAATCCGGAATTCAAACAAGCCGTGGAAACGGAGGAACAAGCGGGATTGATCATGAAATACGCGCGCGTGCTGGAAGGCAACCCGCGCAACCCCGGCACCCACGCCGCCGGCGTGGTCATCGGCGACAGCCCGCTGATCAACCTCATCCCGCTCGCCTCCGACAAGGAACAGCAAACCGTTACCCAATACGAAATGAAGCCGCTCGAACAGATCGGCTTATTGAAACTCGACTTTCTCGGTTTGAAAACGCTGACTGTGATTCAGGAAGCCGTCGATCATGTCAAGGAAACGCAGGGCGTCACCATCGACCTGGACAACCTGCCGATGGACGATCAGAAGACGTTTGACCTGCTCAATCGCGGCGACACCGTGGCGGTCTTCCAGGTGGAGAGCAAAGGCATGCGCGACCTGCTGCGCCGTATCGGCCTATCGCGCTTCGAAGACCTGATCGCCATGATCGCATTGTATCGGCCCGGCCCGATGAACATGCTCGACGATTTCGTCGCGCGCAAACATGGCAAGGTCAAGATCCAGTACGATCACCCGCTGCTGGAACCGATCCTGAAAGAGACGTACGGCGTCATGCTGTACCAGGAACAGGTCCAGTTCGCCGCCAATGTGCTGGCCGGCTTTTCGCTGGGACAGGGCGACATCCTGCGGCGCGCCATGGGCAAGAAGATCAAGGAAGAGATGGTCAGCCAACGCAAGGCGTTCGTCGAGGGGTGCAAGGCCACCAACCAGATTCCCGCCGCCGTGGCCGAAAAGATCTTCGATAACATCGAGCATTTCGCGGGGTACGGCTTCAACAAATCGCACAGCGCGGCATACGCGATCCTGTCCTATCAAACGGCGTATCTGAAAGCGCATTACCCCGCTTCGTTCATGGCCGCCGTGTGTTCGTGTGACATGAACAACGCGGATAAGTTACCGATCTTTATTGCGGAGGCCCAGGAAATGGGCTTGGAAGTCTACCCGCCGAACGTCAACGAGAGCCATGTGCGTTTCAAGCCCGAAAAGGACGGCATTCGATTCGGGCTTGCCGGAATCAAGAACGTGGGCATCGGCGCCGTCGAATCCATCATACAGGAACGCACGGCAAACGGCCCCTTCACGGGGCTGGTGGATTTCTGCGCACGGATGGGCGGGCGGAACGTCAACAAGAAGGTCGTCGAGAGTCTGGTCAAATGCGGTGCCTTCGACTTTTCCGGTATGTCGCGCGGGCGCATGTTCAACGGCATCGAATTCGCCATTCAACGGGCCGCGGCGGAAATGAAAGACATGCAGGCCGGGCAAACCTCGCTCTTCGATATGCTGGCGACTCCGGAAACCGAGACCGAAACGCGCAGTGAAGAATTGCCGGAAGCCGAGCCGTGGTCCAGCAGCGAGATGCTTGCGGCGGAAAAGGAATTGCTCGGGTTCTACATCTCCGGCCATCCCCTGACGGAGCACGCGTGGGAAATCGATACCTACAGCCGGGCGCGCTACAACGACCTCGCGGACATGGCGCCGGGCACGACCACGCGAATCGGCGGCCTGGTCACCCACCTGAACAAACGATATACGAAGAAGACCCAGGAACCGTTCGCCATCTTCCAACTGGAAACGTTGGACGGATCGCTCGAAGTCGTCGCCTTCCCCAAAACATATCGCGAGTACGGGATCTATCTTGAAGAAAACGCGCCGATCTTCGTGTGCGGCGATCTGGACAAAAGCGAGCAACTAAAGATCCGTGCGGACGAAATCTATCCGCTGCGCGAGATTCACAAGCACTTCACCCAACGGGTCAGCCTGCATATTCCGGCCGTCAGCGCGGACGAGGAACACTTGAAGACGATCAAAGACGTGCTGCTCAAATATCCGGGCGAAACGCCGGTCACGCTATGCCTGATGTTCGGCAACGGCGAAAAAATATTCATTGCCGCCGATCGAACCTACCGGGTTGAGCCCTGCTGCGCGTTGATCGAACGCCTGGAAGGGATCCTGGGCGAAGAAAGCGTTTACCTCGATGTGAACCAGCGGCCGTGCAAGAAAGCGGTCACGCGAAACGGACGCGGGAATGGGCGCCGCTGGAACCAATCCCGTAACGCCGCACCAAGCCCCGCGCTCGCAGCCCGCGCGTGATATTACCACCGGGGCACGGGCCGTTCAGCAGGAGACTCCGGCAGACGCGGTTCCGGTACCGGCTCCGCTTCCGGCACGGGGGTCGGTGCCGGGACCGGGGTTGGTTCCGGCAAGGGGGTCCGCTCCGGGAGTGCGTCCGGTCGGGGGACGCGGCGGCGGTCAGTTTCCACTTCGGGTCGGTCGGGAATGACTTGCGGGCCGACGGGACGCCATTCGCGCGTCGGGGCCGGTTCTTCGTCATGGCGATGCTCGGCCCGGCGGCGGGCGCGGTCGCGTTCGATGTCTTCCATCTCCTGGTATAGCTCCAGCTCTTCCAAGGCTTCCTGCAATCGGTTGCGCAAGTATCGGTTCTCCTCAAGCAGAGTCAGGTACCGGGCCCGATAATCCTCCGCCCGGATCGGCTCGGCGCCGTCGCGCTCGGCCAGCCATTCCTCCACGCTGCGGCCCGTGGCGCGGACGATCATGGCCAGCTCGCGCTCGCAATAGCTGATACGGAAATTGAAATAGTCCTGTTCCCATGCGGGCGCGCCTTCGGCCAGCGACCGGTATTTTTCCCGTGCCCGATAATACCGGTGCGCGGCTTCAGCCCATTCCCTGCGCTCGCGCAATTCGTCCCCGCGCCGCAGCATGCGATACGCGTCGGACCGGGTGAACTCCGGTGCGTCCGCAGCGTCGTCCGTGTCCGCCGCCGCGCGCCACGCGCCGGGACCCAGCAACGCGCAACACAGGATAAGACGGAAGACCGAAACGGATTGTGCGTGAAACGCTCTCATGCGGTCCATAGTCTAAGCACGACTTCAATCCGCCGGTCAAGCGGTTCCGGCAGCCACAATCCTTAGCGAACCCGGCAAACTGACCCCATTGGGTGAATCCGCCGGACGCAGAGGTCCGGCCTACAACGGTCCGTGGTTGTAGGCCTGGATCTGCCTGCCGCGCCGGAGACTTTGCGCAGGCGGGTCCCCGGCGATTATTCGCTGACGATTGTGGCGGCAGTGGTACCGGCAGTTTGTGGTTTGTGCGCCGCAGGAAATGAATTATGGTTTGCCGCAAGAGATGAAAAGCAAGGCTCAACAACGCAGACATGCAACGCCGCAACACCGGCGTTCCGCTATGCGCCGGTTCCTGAACAAGACCCGGTTGTTACTCCTGATCCTGGGCGTGCTGGGCATCGTACTGGCCGGCATACTTGCGTTGCTCGCACTGATTCAGGGACAATCGTTCGATCAACCGGTCTGGCTGATCGTCCTCGCCAATCTGGGCGGCGGCGCCTTGCTGCTCCTCGTCCGGGCGATCCTGAATTGGCCCAAGCGTACGAGGCGAACCCCTAAACGCAAGCGCGGTTCCAGGCGGAAATCCCGCAGACGCGCATCGAGCGACAAGGACGGGATGGTCCTGGTGCTCGTTCTCGTTCTGCTCGGCATCACGTCCGTGCTCCTGTTCCATGTGCAATCCGCCACCCGGCTCGCTCAGGAAGCCGACCTGCGCATGTGGCGGCATGCGCGGCTGCGCGCGGCCCTGACCGACGAGGGGTTCGATCGCGCCCGCCAACTGGCCAACGACAACGATCTGGCCGTTGATCATCTTGAAGAAACGTGGTCGGACATCGCGGAACGGGATCGCCCGGACGGCATTACCACCATCAGTCGCGTCATCGATCTCAACCGGTATGTGGACCTCAACAACCTCGCGCTCGGCGCCGATTTCGCGCGGCAGAATTATACCGAACGGTTCTTGATCGAGGCCATGACCATGACCGGCGACTTCACCCCCATCGAACGAATCGAAGCCTTGACCGGCTGGATGGACGACGAAGAGAACGACATTCGTGGTTCGGATTTCTACATGGCCAAAGACCCGCCGTACGCCACGCCCGACACCTGGCTGCATACCTGGAATGAATTGCTCTATATCGAAGGATTCGACCCCGAATACTTTGAGCGCAAACCGCTGCACGTGGTCGGCAGACCGTTCAGTGAAAACTTCGTAGAATTGGCGACCATCGTACCCGGCCCGCGCAATCAACCCGTGCCGGTAAACATCAACACCGCACCAGCCCCGGTACTCAAATCCGTATTCGGCCCGGAAGAGGAACCCATGGCGCGCTACATCTACGCCGCACGCACGGAACGGCCGTTCCGCTCGATCGATGCGTTGCTGGCTCAGGCGAATCCGGAATTGTTCGACGAGTTGGCGCCCTTTATCGACGTGCGCAGCACCCATTTTCTGATCGAAGTGCGGGCTTTTGAAGAAGGACAAAGCGCCGTACTGCGCGCCGTGGTTCATCGCGAATCGGAAGGACAAGTGCGGATACTGCAATGGCAGATCTCATGACCGACCGGGATCGCGACGGCGCCCGCGTTCCGGATCGCGACGGTGAGTAACATTGTACTTTCCACATCAATCAGGTATCTTGCGGGCATTTGCCGACAGACATCATGCTTAGACAAAGCGACATCAATCTGCCGCCCGTACGGGCGGCGTACGGACTGGACCTGGGCGAAGGTTTCGCGGCCGTGGTCCATACCCGCGCGACCCGAACCGGGTTGGTGGAAGAAACCGTGCTGGAAACGCGTACGCAAGACTTGAAAACGGCGTTGACCGCCTGCGCCCAGCGCGTGCATGCGGAGGTGTTGCTGCACAAGGCCCTGCTTGCCGCGGCCCTGCCCGCGCAGGACAGCATGGTGCAATGGCTTGAGGCGCCCTTCCCCTCCATGGCCAAAGCCCGAAAGGTGTTGCCGTCGTTGCTGGACATTCAATTGCCTTTTCCACTGGAGACCTGCGTGCACGGATTTCCGTTATTGGAATCAGCCGACGCCGATCGCGTGCGCGCCTTGGCCGTGGCGGCGCGCAAGGAGAATATCGAAGCGCGCATTGCCGCCTGTGCGGACTTGAATATGGACCCGCAATGCCTGGACCATGAAGGACTCGCCTTGTGGACGCAAAGCCTGGCCGAACAACCCGCCGACCACGGCCTGCGCGTGGTGACGTATCTGGGGGTAGATCGCACCGTATGGGCTCTCGGCGAAGGAGATGGCCTGTTGAACGCGCATGCCTCGCGTACGGGTGCGGCACACCTTACAAAGACCGCGTCCGACGCGCCGGACGCGGTGACCGGGGAATGGCGCGACCGCGCGGTGCGCAACGTGCGCGCGCAGCTCGCAAAGCTCGATGCGTCCCGCGTACAATGGTACTGGACCGGGCCGGGCGCGGCCGACCGGAATCTGGTGGCGACACTGGAACAGATTCTTCAACACACGGAAAAGCGCATTGCGTTTACCGCGCATCAACGGCCCGCAACGTTTCTGGCGCGGGCTCTTGCCGCCCGCGCCCTGCAACAAACGCAACCGGGCTGGAACTATCGGTTCGGCGAACTTGCTCACCCGACAATCGCACGGTGGCGCGACCGCGCCCTGCGCCATACGGCTTGGACCGCCTTGGCCGCGGGCCTGGCGCTCTGTGTATTCAACCTTGCCTTCGGCGCGTTCACGGAGGTGAAGAACCGAAACGCCGATCGCGCCCTGGCCCAAAGCGCTCAAGCCATCACGGGATTACCGTCCGTGCCGCGGGGACAGGAACGCATGATGGTGGAACGCGCCGTCGAAGAACAAGACGAACAACTCGCACCGTTCCGGCGCGCATTTCACACCTCATTGACGGAACCGTTGCACCGCCTGCTTCAACAAGGTCAGGCCGGCGGACTGCGCTATGAATCCATCACCGTCCGCGACGACCAGCTATTGGTTCAAGGGGCCGCCGAGAACTGGGACGGATGCGAAGTCCTTGCGCAATCCCTGCGCGACGACGGCTGGACTGTGAATCTGGAGCGTCAGGACGCCGTCGCGATGGAGCGGGTACGCTTTCGACTGACCGCCGGGAGGGATTCATGAAACGGCCCGACAAGGAGTCAGGCTGGCTTATCGGCGGGATGCTCATCTTCCTGGTCGGCGTCGCATGGACCTTCTCCAGCTTGCAGCGTTATCCCGCCGAACACCGGCGTATCGAACGGAAACGGTCCGATCTGCAGGAAATCATCAACGTGCAACGGGCGCAGGAACAGGAATTGGCCGCCGTACGCCTGTTCGATCAACTTCCCGCCCCGCGCCCGCCCGACCTGGCGGCTCTAATCCGCGAACAGTTGCCGGACAGCCCGGCCGAAGTGCGGCAACGCGAAACGCATCCGGCCTGGGACGCCTGGCAGGCGCACCGGATGGAAGTGCGCTTCGAAAGCATACCGGTCCATGAGATCGGACGACTATTGACCCTTGCAGAGCAACAACGACCGCCGTGGCGCCTGGTTGAGGGCAACATCCGCGCCGCCGAGGACCGGCCCGAATCAGCGCGCGCCACTCTGATCTTCGAAGGGCTGATGAAGTAGGCGACCTCATCACGGAGTTTCACGGGCGCGACATCAGCTGGCTCGTGGCGAAACAGACATGGGATCCCGGCAATACCGCTCTGCGCACTGGCAGCGCAAGTTCCGCCTCCCGAATCCTTAGAAATCGCTGAGGACAGAGCCCCG
>SLGY01000101.1 GCA_007136425.1 Kiritimatiellia bacterium | reverse complement strand
TCCGCCGGACGCAGAGGTCCGGCCCACAAAGGTCCGTGGTTGTAGGCCGGACCTCTGCGTCCGGCGATTATTCGCTAAGGATTGTGGCGAAACAGCAATCGTGCAGAATACGGTTGAGACCGACGCAAGCCGCATGCTAACCTGCCCGATGATCATTGCACCGTAACGAAAGGATTTCGACATGAAGATGGTATGTTTGGACGGGTACACCCTCAATCCGGTCGACAACCCCTGGGATCGCGTCGAGGCGCTAGGCGACTTGACCGTATATGATCGCACACCCGCCGACCAGATCTTGGAACGGGCCAAGGGCGCAGAGGTCCTGCTCACGAACAAAACGCCCATCACGGCGGAAACCATGGAGCAATTGCCCGACCTGAAATTCATCACCGTACTGGCCACCGGCTTCAACATCGTCGATGTCGAGGCCGCGCGCGCGCGCAACATCCCCGTCTCCAATGTGCCGATCTATGGCACCGACACCGTAGCTCAATACGTCTTCGCCCTCCTCCTCGACCATTGCCACAAGGCGGCGCATCACAGCGCGCGCGTGAAAGACGGGGAATGGGCGCGACGCGGCGATTTCTGCTTCTGGGATTACACACTGACCGAACTCGCCGGCCTCACGATGGGCATCGTCGGCTTCGGCCGCATCGGACGGCGCACCGGGGAATTGGCCAACGCATTCGGCATGAAGGTCATCGCCGCCGACGTCTACAAGGGGGATGCACCCGACTACGCCAACTTCGAGTGGAAAGAAATCCCTGACTTGTTCGCCGAAGCCGATGTCGTCAGCCTGCACTGTCCGCAGACCGCCGACAACGTAGGCTTCGTAAACAAAGCACTGCTCTCCACCATGAAACCGTCGGCCTTTCTCATCAACACGGCGCGCGGTCCGCTGGTCAACGAACAGGACCTCGCCGACGCGCTGAACAACGACGTGATCGCCGGCGCGGCGGTGGACGTGGTCTCCAAGGAACCCATCGAAGCGAGCAACCCCTTGATGCAAGCCAAGAACCTGCTCATCACGCCGCATATGGCGTGGGGCACCGTCGCCGCGCGTACGCGCTTAATGGGCACCACGGCGGAAAATATCGAGGCCTTCATCAACGGCAAGCCGATCAACGTCGTCAACGAATAACCATTCAGGGCTCAACGGCTCTTTCGTAGCGCCCATTTTCAATGGGCGCATTGCGCCGATTCGAAATCGGCGCTACGGGACAGAGCCGTTTAGACAAAGTCGTAGCCGCCGTCGCGAGGGCGTGTTGCTTTATTCCCGGCACGTCGCAAGCGACGGCCCTACGACCCAATTATCGAGGCATTTCGTAGGGCTGCCGCTTGCGGCACGCCGGTTTCACCACGTGATGCAGAATAAATCAACACGCCGGCGGGACGGTGGACATTGCATCCATGCTGTTACCAGCGCTACGCATCTTCTTAAACGGCTCTGACGCAAGGAGTCTATTCCTAACCAACGTTCCAATAGTTGGAAGCGTTTTGGAGGAGGTTTTCCAATCGTTGGAAAATCCGTCAGCCCCGGGCTTCCAGCGTCAGCTCGTCCGGATGTTCGGCATCGACGTCCACCTGAACTTCGTCCCCCTCGCGGATCCGGCCTTCGAGCAGGGCCGTGGCGAGCGCGTTGATGATCTTGCGTTGAAGCAGGCGTTTCAACGGACGCGCGCCGAATGAAGCGTCGAACCCCTGCCGCGCCAGGAGATCGGTAGCGGCGTCTGTCAGCGTGAGCGTGATCTTCTTGTCGTCCAGATATTTCTGCATGGCCTTGAGCTGCACATGCACGATCTCGCGAATCTGTTCCCTGTTCAGGCTATGGAAGATGATGATTTCATCGATCCGATTCAGAAATTCGGGCCGCAATTCCTTGCGCATGAGCTCAAACACCTGGCGTTCCATATCTTCGTACACGTCGTCGCCGGGCTTGGCCTCGGGATGGCGGTCCAAGGTCTGCAGGATGATGTGCCCGCCGATATTGGAAGTCATGATGGCCATCGTGTTCGTGAAATCAACCGTGCGCCCGTGCCCGTCCGTGAGCCGGCCGTCGTCCAGGATCTGTAGCAGCACGTTGAATACGTCCGGATGCGCCTTTTCGATTTCATCGAACAGCACGACCGAATACGGCTTGCGGCGCACATGCTCGGTCAAGTACCCGCCCTCGTCGTATCCGACATAGCCCGGCGGCGCGCCGATAAGACGGCTGACGGTGTGTTTCTCCATGAACTCGGACATATCAATCCGGATCATCGCGTGCTCGTCGTCGAACAGAAATTCGGCGAGCGCGCGGGCGAGTTCCGTCTTGCCCACGCCCGTCGGCCCCATGAACACGAAGGAGCCGATCGGGCGATTCGGATCCTGCAACCCGGACCGGGACCGGCGTACAGCGTTGGACACCGCGATCACGGCTTCCTCCTGACCGATCACCCGTTCGCGTAATCGCTCTTCCATCTGTAAGAGCTTTTCTTTTTCCCCTTCGAGCAGGCGGCTGACCGGGATGTGTGTCCACGTGGATACCACGGTGGCGATGTCTTCCGCGTCCACGTCCTCTTTCAACATCTTCTGCTCCTGCTGAAAAGCGTCCAGCTTCCCTTTGGCCTCCTGGATCTGTTTCTCTGTTTTGGGGATCAGGTCATACATAATCTCCGCGGCCCGTTCCAACTCGTTGTTGCGCTTCGCTTCCTCTTCCTTCGTGCGCAAAAGATCCAACGATTCGGTCAACGACCGGATTTCCCCGATCAACTCCTTTTCCTTCTCCCAATGCAGCTTCATGCCCGCGCTCTCCTCGCGCAGCGCGGATAACTCGCCTTCCAGCTTTTTCAGTCGTTCGCGCGATTCCTCATCCTTGTCTTTGCGCAAGGCTTCGCGCTCAATCTCCAATTGCATGATGCGCCGTTCGACCTCATCGATTTCGGTCGGCATGCTGTCGATCTCGATCCGTAACCGGCTGGCCGCTTCGTCCACCAGGTCAATGGCCTTGTCGGGCAGAAAACGATCGCTGATGTACCGGTGCGACAACGTCGCCGCCGCCACGAGCGCCGAATCCTGAATCCGCACGCCGTGATGGACCTCGTAGCGCTCGCGTAATCCGCGCAGGATCGCAATGGTATCCTCCACGGTCGGCTCGTCCACGGACACCGGCTGAAAGCGGCGTTCCAAGGCGGCGTCTTTTTCAATATGCTTGCGATATTCGTCCAGCGTCGTGGCGCCCACGCAACGCAATTCTCCGCGGGCCAGCGCCGGCTTGATCATGTTCGACGCGTCCACCGAGCCTTCCGCGCCGCCCGCACCGACGAGCGTATGCAGCTCGTCTATGAATAGAATGATCTGTCCCTCGGCGCCCGTCACCTCTTTGAGAAACGCCTTGAAACGGTCTTCGAACTCGCCCCGATACTTGGACCCGGCCACCATGGCCCCCAGGTCCAGAGACACAACGCGCTTGTCTTTTAAGGTTTCAGGGACATCCCCTTCCACGATGCGTTGCGCAAGGCCTTCGGCAATGGCGGTCTTGCCTACGCCGGGTTCGCCGATAAGGACCGGGTTGTTCTTGGTGCGCCGGGACAGCACCTGCACCACGCGCCGGATTTCCGCGTCGCGGCCAATGACGGGGTCGAGCTTGCCTTGCCGGGCCGCCTCTGTCAGGTCCCGCCCGTATTTTTTCAAGGTTTCGTATTTATCTTCCGGCGCCGGGTCGCTGACCCGTTGACTACCCCGTACGGCTTGCAGGGCCTTCAACACGGCGTCGGGCGTAAGGCCCAGCGCGCGACCGATTTCAGCCAAGGCGGACGATTTCTCTTCAACCGCGGCCAGAAACAGGTGCTCGGTACTGACGTACTCGTCCTGCATCTTCTCGGCCAGCTCGAAGGCATGATCCAGCACGTGCTTCAGGGCGCGCGAAACGTACCGCTCGCTGGCGGCGCCTTGGACCGTGGGCCGGCTCTTCAAAACCTCCTCGAGACGGGCGCGCAGATCCTCTCGATCCACACCAAGCCGGCTCAGAAGCGGGCGCACCACCCCCTCTTCCTGGTCGATCAATGCCAGAACCAAGTGCTCCACGGACACCTCGGAATGACGGCGTTGTTCCGCCAACCGTTGCGCCCGGTGCAGGGCTTCCTGCGATTTGATTGTAAATCGATCCATTTGCATGATGTACCGCCTCTTTTCAGCGCTTTAGCATAGCAAATAGACAGATAGTAAACAAGAAACGTTGAAAAGAAGCTTCCAGGACGCCGCCGCCAATCAATCCGCCTTGATCTCCGAAAGGGCCGCGAGAGCCCGATCCCGCGCCTGCCGATGGTCCACGATCGGCTCAGCATAGGCGCCGACGTCGCCCGCCTCCCAGGGACAGTGAATATGCTGGTCCGGCACTTCGCTCAGTTCGGGGACCCAGCGCCGCACATAGGTCCCGTCCGGATCAAATCTCTGTCCCTGCAATACCGGGTTGAAAATGCGGAAGTATGGGGCGGCATCCGCGCCGCACCCCGCCGTCCATTGCCAGCCAAGCGTGTTACTCGCCAGATCGGCGTCCACGAGCGTGTCCCAAAACCATTTCGCGCCTTCCTGCCAGGGGATCAAGAGATCCTTTACCAGAAACGACGCCACAACCATCCGCACACGATTGTGCATCCATCCGGTCGTCCATAACTCGCGCATGCCCGCATCGACGAACGGATACCCCGTGCGCCCTTTTTGCCATGCTTTCAGGCCCTTTGCGTCTTTCAGCCAGGGGAAATCATTGAACTCGTCGCGCAACGGTTTTTCCGGCGTGTGCGGGAAATGGTATAGTAGATGATAGGCAAATTCGCGCCAGCCGACCTCCCGCAGATACGATTCCGCGCCGCGTACCTGTCCCTTACGCGATACCGTCGCCGTCGCTTCCTGGACGGCATGCCAGATCTGGCGCGGCCCGATCTCACCGAAATGAAGGTGCGGGGACATCCGCGACGTGCCGCGCTTGCCGGGCACGTCGCGGGCCGCATCATAATCCGCCATGACCTCATCAATAAAAGTCGCCAGTTGGTCCCGCGCGCCCCGTGCGCCCGGCGTCCATGCCTCGTAGAGCCCGTCATCCCAATTGATCGACGGGAGCAATTTCAGGGAATCCAACGGTTCCGATGCGATTCCGGCGTCGTGAAACGGGATTTTCCGCGGCTCAGGCAGGGCGTCGCCGGGCTCCAGCCGGGCCAGACAATGTTTCCAGAAGGGAGTGAACACCTGAAACGGCTTCCCGCTTTTGTTCTGTATCTCCCACGGTTCACTCAATAGCGCGCTGTTGAACGATTTCACGGTAAACCCATCGTCGCGCAAGCCCGCCTTAATCCGGGAATCGCGACGTATAACGGCAGGCTCATATAGACGATTCCAGTAGACCGTATCCGCCTTGGTTTCCTTAAGGAGCGCGCGCAGCGTTTTCTCGGATGATCCGGTACGGACAATTAGAGAGGCTTTTTTCTTTTCCAGGTCGCCGCTCAAAGCGGCCAGCGAATGATGCAGCCACCAGCGCGATGCCGCACCAGGCGCCCAAGGCGCTTCCTCGTCAGGAGCCCATATGAACACGGGAATGATCGGGCGTTTCGACTCCGCGGCGGCGGCCAAAGCGGGATTGTCTTGCAGGCGCAGGTCGCGCCGAAACCACAGGATAATCGGCCTATCACTCATATGCACACTCCCAAAACGTAAGCTTTCATGTTCGGGGGACGGCGGACTCTGGGACAAACTATCACGAAAACGCCGTACCGTTGCATATGTCGGACGGGGGCGCCATTCATATCAGTCCGATTATCTTCTAGTGCTTATGGAAGCTGTTATAAGCGGAGCGCCATCGTGCAAGATCAATCCCCCATCATCCGGGATTGTCTGCTGTTGTGTATGAGTTGATAGCTTTGACGTATGCGTTCGCCGACCTGTGCGCGCGCAGGCGCTTCGTCCCGGACGGCTTCGAGCAGTTCGATGGCTTTTCGGCATTTCGGCTCGACCGACGCCAAAAGGTCCTGATCGCGACTGGACAGGAATTCCTGGAATGCTGCATCCGCCTCTCGTAACAGGCGCATGGCTTCCACATAATCGGGATGATCCCAAGCTTCGTCCGTGTCCGGCTCCGTGGGTTCCCGGGGCGCGGGTTGTTCGGCTTCCATCGGTTCGATCTCAGGCGATGGCTCAGGCTCCGGCGCAGGTTCTCTGACACTCGGGCGCTCGGGCTCGGGCTCGGGTTCGGGCGCAGGTGCGGGCTGCGTTTCCGCCGGGCGAATGAAGGCAGGCTCGGTTTCCGGTGCGGGGGCTTCCGCTACGGTCGGTTGAGCGGGTTCGGGAGGAGCGGTGGCGCGGCCGATCATATAAAATGTGGCGCCATAAGCGCCCCCCACGAGGAGGGCTAGATAAAAGGTCTTCTGCAAGGTCTCTGCCAGTGCACTCTTTCCGGCGGGCCGGCGCGGCGTATAGGAATCGGTAACCGGCGTCTTCAAACGCGGTTTTATGGCGCCTGGCGCCGGGGCCTTCTTTCTTATCTTCAGCCCGGTAGCGGTGCCCCCGGCGTCGGTGGCGCCCTTGAAGGTCTTGGGCTTCATGGCTTGCATCTCGCGCAACGTATCCGCCTCCCGCTCATCGGAACGGGTCACGGTGCTCTGCCCCGCCGGTGGCAATTGACCGCGCGGCAAGCGCCCGGCGCGCACTTCCTCCATATCGCGCAACAACTCGTTCCAATCCGTGTAACGCGCGTTGCGATCCTTGACCATCATCTTTTCCACAAGCCAGGACGCGCTGATGGATAGGCCCGGATTGATCTTCTGAGGGTCGGCTACATAATCGGAAACTTGCCGATCCATCGCCTGCTCCCCGTCCGAATCCGCGAAAGGCATCAACCCCGTCAACATGTGGTAAAGCGTGGCGCCCAAGCCGTAAATATCGGTGCGACAATCAAGGTCTTCGACGCCCCGCGCTTGTTCGGGCGAGGCATAGTTCGGGGTTCCTACAATATATTCCGAATCGATTTGTTGAACCATGTTTCCGATGATACGGGCCACGCCGAGATCGGTGATGCGAATCGCGCCGTCCTGGTCAATCAGGATATTGTCCGGCTTGACATCGCAATGGATGATCCCGTTCTTCTCCCAAATCGCACCAAGCACGGAGGCCACGCCGTAGGCAATCATTAGGGCCTGCTTTTCGGGAAGATCCCCTTTTCGGGACAACAAATCGGCCACGGAAAAACCGGCCACATATTCCATCACGTAATATACCGTGCCCTCGGCCTCGCCGGCGTCGTAGATTTGGCACAAACCCGAATGGTGCAAGTGCGCGGCGGCCCGCGCTTCGCGCCGAAAGCGTTCCACGTCCGTCTCGCTCTTGATCAGCCCCTTGTTAAGCACCTTGAGCGCCACCAAACGGTCCAGAGAGGTCTGCCTCGCTTTCCAGACGGTGGACATACCGCCTTCGGCTATCTTGGAGAGGATTTCATAGCCGTGTATTGTCGGTTTCTGCATGTCGCGCTCCTGAGCCAGTACCCGGCATACTCACATGAGAACGCGCACCCGGTCAAATCGAAACCGGCGAGCAACGACGGCTTGTCATAAGGGATCTGCCGTGGCACGCTCCCGGCATGAGTATCCGATTGCGTACCCCCTTACTCTTGCTGCTCCTGGCAGCGACTTGGTTCAATACCGGTTGCGCCGGACCTCGCCCGGTTGAAAATCGCCCCCTGTCCGCCCGCGAAATGGAACAGTTCTTTTCACGGGCACAGGACGAGCGTCGGTTCTGGTTGACGAAATATGAATCGGATCAGGGCCCCGTCTTTTCCGGGGCGCACCGACTGCACGCGGACAAATTCGCACTCATGCCTTTCGAGGGTCATAGAAATCTGCCCGTGCCGAAGATTGCCGTTCGACTGCGCAGCCCTCAGGAGCATGCCGCCCTGATTGATTCAAGCGCACGCGCCAACTGGATTGAATTCGGTCTGGCACAAACGGCGGGCGTGATACCCATTGGCCCGCCCTCGTACCAGCTCTTCGCCGCACACGTCAACGATGCCATTCCGGGCTATCTGAGCGTGGCTTCCCGACTGATTCTGGACCAACTACACGTGGACACCGCCCTGCTGTATGTCAAGGCCGCTCACGGCCCCATGACCGAACTGACACGGGATGAAAAGGCGCTCCGCGCGCCCATCATTCTGGGCAGCGAATTTCTGCGCGCATTTCATTTCGTCCAGATCAACTACCCTGCTCGTACGGTGCTCTTTTCGACAACCACACCTTACGAAGCCGATCCGGATCGCCTCCTCACCTCCGTCCCGATGCGCGAACTTAACGGAATCATCGCGGTGGAGGGCTACTTCGGCGATCAAAGAACCCCATTCCTCCTCGACACATTGGGCGATTACTCCGTTGCCAGCAACTTCGAATCGCACCAGACCGTCCAGCAAATCATCATCGGCGACCTCGTATTGCGCAATCAACCCCACGCAGAAGCCTCCACATTGGACCTTGGCATGCTTGAGGTACCCCGCATCGGCCGGCGGATCTTGAGCCGATACATCGTCACCTTCGACCGACGCAACCGTCTCATCCACTTCGAGCGCCCGTAGGCGGGGACAGAGAAATAGGTGTCATCGCCGGGGACAGAGAAACGGGTGCACTTTTTCGATTTTTTCCCGGAAATGCAGGTTCCTCACTTCCTTAACACTTTGGGACAACACCCCAAGGCAAGGAAAGGAGTAAACCATGAGACAACCGAGAATCAAACTGGATGACCAGAACACGTGGCACCATTGCTATAACCGTGTTGTCGGGATATCTGCGGATCGCCCCTTCGGGAAAAGCGAAAAGGAGCAATTCGTACGCATACTCAAGCGGGTGAGCCGCCTTTATACCGTCCGAGTCGTGGCCTATCAGGTGATGTCCAATCACTTCCACCTTCTTCTGTATGCCCCTGTGGAGATGCCCGACACCGAAGTAACATGCCGGCGTTTTACCCGGTTCCACTATGGCAAACGATCTCTAAGACCCGATTCAGCCGCCTGCCGGGCATGGCAAGGCCGGTGCCGTGATGTGTCGTGGTTCATGCGCCACCTGCAACACCTCTATACCGCTTGGTATAATCGCACCCGCACATGCCAACGACGCGGATCGCTGTGGGCCGGCCGCTTCAAAAATACAATCCTGGAAGACGGGCTCGCTGTCTGGTCGTGCTGGAAATACATTGAGAACAATCCAGTACGTGCGCACATGGTCGAAAATGCCGCGGATTATCGATTTTCTTCATATGGCGCGTGGTGTCAGAGCGGACGCCATCCGTTTGAACATGACATTAAGAACATCCTGCTTCCCTTGATGGAAATGCTCTTCGGTTTGCGAACAGTTGCGAGTATTCGCGTCTGCATGAAACAGGCACTTGACGCCAAAGGCGCGCAGGAGGAGTTGCGCTCGGGATTCAGTTTGACGGTGCAACGTCGGGTACGACACTGGACCGATGGTTTGGTAATTGGCTCAGACTTGTTCGTGCGAGAGGTCATGCGACGTTATCAACTGGCGCCCGTTGTTGCCCGTCACCGCTTGGCCCGGACGGACGATTCGGATACCCTCTCGGCGTGGCGACGCATAAGACTGATCGTGCCGGGTTAAAGTAAAGCCGGATTCTCTGCATCGCATTCCTGGAACCAGGTCGCCGTCTTGGCAACCCCGCGAAGGGGTTCCTCTTTCTGTTGTTTTGACCCCTTTTCATCTGTTGGCGTGAGTAATACTTATCTCAACGCCAAGCCAGCACCTGTGACGTCTTTCCGGACATGATAAGACAGTCCCCGAAGCCCCGTTTATCAGCAGCAACGCGATCGCAATCACTACATCTCTGTCCCCATGCTGGTAGCAGCGCGGTCACGTTCACTATATCTCTGTCCCCATGTTG
>SLGY01000138.1 GCA_007136425.1 Kiritimatiellia bacterium | reverse complement strand
CACGGCACCCGCGGCGAGAAAACGAAAATGACGGAGATCGGAGAAATGCCGGAGAGCTGGGAGGTGGTGAAGCTCGGGGAAGTGTTTGAAACACAGTTAGGAAAAATGCTTTCACAGAAGGCGCGTGTTGGTGATGATCCGAGGCCTTATCTGAGGAACAAGAATGTACAATGGGGACGTATTGATCTGTCGGACATGCTTTGCATGGATTTCAGTGAACGAGAGCGCCGAAAGTTTCTTCTCCGTCCTGGTGACTTACTCATCTGCGAAGGCGGAGAGCCAGGTCGCGCTGCGATATGGAGTGGAGATATCAAGGAATGTTATTACCAGAAAGCGCTGCATCGCCTCCGCCCGAAGGATGAGCGCGGATCAAATTGCTTCTTGGCTCTCTGGTTGACGTACGCTTTTCAGTCGCAGAATCTCTATGGTATAGCGGGGGCAAGCTCCACTATTGCGCATTTGCCGGAGATTCAGCTTAAGCAGCTACCTATACCGATTGCACCTGCTGTTGAACAGTATGAAATAACACGCGTTCTAAATGATTTATCCTCGAGAGTCATGGCGCATGAGAACCGAAAATCCCTATACCAAGATATGTTTAGTTCCACGCTAGGATTCTTATATGCGGAGGGGGGCGGGTGGTGAGGGATCTTCCTCTGCAGGGTGACACAGGCTTCCAGCCTGTGTCTTCAGAAACAGGCAGGATGCCTGTTTCACCCTGCTTGAAGCCGTTCAATCCTCGGGCTGAAATCGCGGTCACCCGCCGAAACTTACCGCATTGGCAACAGGCTCAGTGCACGTATTTTGTGACCTTTCGTTTGGCGGACTCCTTGCCGCAAACGAAGCTGCGCGCGTGGCGCGAGGAACGGGATATGTGGGTGGCGTGTCATCCGAAGCCTTGGGACGAGGCCACCCAGGACGAATACGAAACGCGTTTCATGGATCGTATTCAGAAATGGCTGGATTCCGGATACGGCTCATGCGCGCTTGGACGCGTGGATGTTCGGCAAATCGTCATGGGCGCATTGCGCTATTTCGACGGGCAACGCTATCGTCTCGGTGACGGCGTCTTAATGCCGAACCATGTACATGTGCTCGTTACGCCGATCGGCGAGTGGACCTTGTCCTCAATACTGCACAGTTGGAAGTCCTACACGTCGAACCAGATCAACAGGGTTCTGAATCGGTCCGGAACATTCTGGATGGACGAGAACTTCGATCATATTGTTCGGAGTAAAGAACAGTTGCGGTTCTATCAGCGCTATATCAAAGAGAATCCGGTGAAAGCGGGCTTGCAGCCAGGCAAGTACTTTTTGTGGCAGGGTGACACAGGCTTCCAGCCTGTGTCTTCAGAAACAGGCAAGATGCCTGTTTCACACTCTTCAAATCAGGGTGGCACAGGCTTCCTGCCTGTGCGAGAAAGAGCGGACGCAGGTGAGGATAAAGAAACAGGCAGGATGCCTGTTTCACCCTCCTCAAACCAGGGTGGCACAGGCTTCCAGCCTGTGTCTTCAGCAACAGGCAAGATGCCTGTTTCTCCCTCAAAGGCCCATGAGTAATCCCATCACAGAATCCTCCACCGTCCAATCCCCCCTCATCCGCTACGCGGAGGAGGCGGGGTGGACGCCGGTTTCGGTGGCGGAGGCGTTGTCGCTGCGGCAGGGGGAGGGGGGGCTGTTGTTCGGGCGGGTGTTGGCGGAGAAGTTGGTGGAGTTTAATCCGGGGTTCATCACGGAAGAGAAGACCGTGGACGTGATCCGGCGTATCGAGTCGGTTCGCAACACGATCGAAGGCAATGCCGAAGTTCTGGCGTGGCTGCGTGGGGAGCAAAGCCAGTACGATGAGGCCGAGCGTCGCGAGCGGAATGTGACGGTGATCGATTTCGAGAACCCGGATCGGAACGTGTTCCATGTGACCGACGAATGGACCTACGCGAACGGCATGGAAACCAACCGGGCCGATGTCATGTTCCTCATCAACGGCATTCCCGTCGCCATCGTCGAAACCAAGTCCGCGCAGAAGACCGAGGGCATGGACGAGGCGCTGGTTCAAATCCGGCGCTATCACCGCGAAACACCCGAGATGCTGACCATGCCGCAGGTCTTCGAGATCACGCATCTCCTCGATTTCTATTACGGCGTCACCTGGAACCTCGACCGCAAAAACATCTTCAAATGGAAGGGGGAAGGTTTAACCACAGAGGTCGCGGAGGGACACGGAGGGGAAAAATCCTCTCTGCGCTCCTCTGCGTCCTCTGTGGTTCCCCCCTCTTTTGAGGCCCGCATCAAATCCTTCTTCGACCGCGGCCGCTTCCTCGCCATGCTCAAGGAATGGATCCTGTTCTATTACAAGGACGACGAATTGCAGAAATCCGTCCTCCGCCAGCACCAGACGCGCGCAGTGGACCGTATCCTGACGCGCTGCGCCGAGCCCGCCAAACGCACCGGCCTGATCTGGCATACCCAGGGCTCCGGCAAGACGTTCACCATGATCACGGCGGCGCGCCTGCTATTGCAGAATCGCGAGACGTTCGGCAAAGCGACGGTCATTCTCATGATCGACCGCAATGAACTTGAAGGCCAGCTTTCCGCGTGGGTGGACCGTATTCTCGGGGAAATGCGCGCCCACGACATCAAGATCGAACAGGCCTACAGCAAACAACGTCTGCGCGAATTGCTGGCCTCGGATTTCCGCGGGCTGATCATTTCCATGATTCACAAGTTCGAGGGCATCCCGAAAGACATCAACACGGGCGATCATATCCACGTGTTCGTGGACGAGGCGCACCGAACTACCGGCGGCGATCTGGGCAATTACCTGATGGGCGCGCTGCCCAACGCGACGTTGATCGGTTTTACAGGCACACCCATTGACCGCACCGCCTATGGCAAGGGCACGTTCAAGGTCTTCGGCAAGGAGGATGACCGGGGATATCTGGACAAATATTCCATCCGCGAATCCATTGAGGATAAAACCACCGTTCCGCTCAAATACACCCTCGCACCCAGCGAAATGCGCGTGGACCGCGCACAACTCGAGAAGGAGTTTCTGGACCTGGCGGAGGCGGAAGGCGTCAGCGATATTGACGATCTGAACCGGATTCTTGATCGCGCGACCAATCTGAAGACATTTCTCAAGTCGAAGGACCGCGTGGAGAAAGTAGCCGCGTTCGTGGCGCGTCATTTCCAGGAAAACGTCGAGCCGCTGGGATACAAGGCGTTCCTCGTCGGCGTGGATCGCGAAGCCTGCGCGCTGTACAAGGAGGAGCTGGACCGCCTGTTGCCGCCCGAACAGGTGACGCCGATCTATACGTCCGCGCAAAACGACGCCGAAAAATATCCGCTCGTCCATAAACATCAGCGATCCGTCGATGAAGAAAAGCGCGCGCGCAAACAATACATTCGTCCCAACACCGATCCGCGGATATTGATCGTGACGGACAAGCTTCTGACAGGATTCGATGCGCAGATTCTCTATTGCATGTACCTGGACAAACCGATGCGGGACCATGTCCTGTTGCAGGCCATCGCGCGGGTCAACCGTCCGTACGAATGGGGCGAGACGCACGAAAAGCCCTGCGGCCTGGTGGTGGATTTCGTCGGAATATTCGAAAAACTCGAAAAGGCGTTGGCTTTCGATTCCGACGTAGTCAGCGGGGTGATCGAGGATATCGACCTGTTGTTCGTCAAGTTCCGGCAATTGATGGAAGGCCCGGCACAGGAATACCTGTCGCTCGTGGCGGGTACGATGGACGACAAAGCCATCGAGCGCGCGTTGCACGAGTTCGCCGACCGCGATAAACGTCAGGTCTTCATGCGTTTCTTCAAGGAGGTGGAGACGTTGTACGAGATTCTATCGCCGTCGCCTGATCTGCGGCCGTTCATCGAGGATTTCGGGCGGTTGTCCCTGTTGTATCGAATCGTGTGCAATACGTTTCAGAAACGCCGTCTGGGTTATGCCGACGTGGCCCGAAAGACGGAGATGCTGATTCGGGAGCGGACGGAAATCGAAGGACTGGACGATACGTTGCCGGACGTGCGCATTGACGCGATCACACTCAAGGCCCTGCGCGACAAGTACGACTCGCCCAAGGTAAAGATCATCAACCTGGTCAACGGCATACGCAGCTCCGTTCGTGGCGATTCGGACCGTCAGCCGTTTCTCAAACCCATCGGTGATCGCGCCGAGGTCGTCATCGAGCAGTACGACGATCGCCAGATATCCACGGAAGAAGCGTTGAAGCAAATCGAGGCGCTGGCGCAGGAGATCATTCGCGCGCGCGAAGAGCAGCAGCGGTTGGGTTTCGACGCGATGACGTTCGCGATCTATTGGGCGCTGATCCCGGAAGACATCCCGGACGTGCAGAAGCTCGCCGTGGCGCTGGATAGCTGTCTGCAACGATTCAAGAATCATCGGGACAACATCAACGAATTGCGTCAATTGAAGGCGGAAATGTACAAGCTGCTTCTGCCGGCGGTGGGGAAGGAGCGGATGATCGGCATTGCGGACAGGTTGTTGCGACTAGAGGTGGAATCATGAAGGGTGAAACTGGCATCTTGCCTGTGTCTTCAGAAACAGGCTGGAAGCCTGTTTCACCCTCTTCACCCTATCGAACCCGATCCGAATTCAAGCGCGCCGTGGACGCATGGGCCGCGCGCGTGAAGGTGTCGCCCGAGCAGGTGCGCATTCAGCGCATGACCCGTAAATGGGCGTCCTGTTCGACCAACGGACGGGTATCGTTCAGCGCGAAACTTTTGCGTCAGCCCCGCGCCTTTCAGGATTACGTGATTGTGCACGAGCTTCTACATCTGCGCGTGCCGAACCACGGCAAACTTTTCAAAAGCCTGTTGTCCGTCTATCTGCCCAACGACATTTCCCGGCAAAAGGGGGGATCGATTGACCTGCCGGTCGGGTCCCGGTAAAATGGCCGTAACTCGGGAGGACGTCATGAAACGAATGCTGATTGTCGTTGGTGCGTTGGTCGTCATCGCTGTTGTAGCTGTTATCATTGCTTTTGCCACGACGGGCGCCTTGCCGAAAGAAGCCGATGCCTTTCTGTCCCTGATCGAACAAGAGCGCTTTGAGGAAGCGTACCAATCCACGGCGGAAGCCTTTCGCCATGAAACAAGCGAAGAGATCTTCGTTTCCTTCATCTCGCGTACGCTATTGACGGATTATGAGCGCGCTTCGTGGTCTTCGAGGAGCATCGAGAATCGTGCCGGCCGGCTGGAGGGCGCCGTGAGGACAAAAGGGGGCGGGACCATCCCATTGACTTTGGAATTTGTGAAGGAAGGGGACGCATGGAAGATCCTGTCGCTGGAGATGGGGGACGCGGGTTTCGTGCGAACGGGCGATGCGGCGGACGTTCCTCCCGGTGAAGAATTAGTCCGAATAACGAATCGATCGATACAGCGATTGGGTGAAGCGATCAATGCGCGAGATTTTGATGCATTCTACAACAATATCTCAAAGATATGGCGGCGGCAGACGACGGCGCATGAGCTGCATCAGGCCTTCGGCCTGTTCACGGCGCAGAATATTGATTTGTTACCTGCACTGGAGGAGACGCCTGTATATAGCGAGCCCCCAAATATTGGAGGCAATGGCGTGCTGACATTGATCGGATACTATCCGGTGGAACCAAAGCCGATCAATTTCAGTCTGGAATTTGTGTACGAGCATCCGAAGTGGAAACTGCTCGGCATCAATGTGCGGATGTGAAGGGGGACGCCGCCCTACCGCTCCAGCGCGTCTGCACGGAACGCCATCAATTCCTCCAGCTCCATCGCCGCTGATTCCCATGCCCGCGTGGCATCGTCAATTTGCGCCGGGATGTACGTCAGCCGCTGGTTGATTTCAGCAAAGGTGAGCTGACGTCCGCCGGCCTCCATATCTTCGACCAGTTCGCGCTGTTCGGCTTCCAGGCGCGCGATACGTTCTTCGGCGTTGCGTATGACCTTCTCCAGCTTCCGCTTCCGCGCGCCCGTTTCCTGAATGATCCGTACACGTTCCCGTTTCTGTTCCTTTCGGGCCGGGCCGGCGACGACGTTATTGGATTGTTCGGTGGTTGCGGGTGCGTCGGAATCCTCCAACGCCTTCTCCTTGTAATAGTCATAACCGCCGGGATAACGCCGAATGCCCGGCGGTTCCATCGCGATGATCCCGGTCGCCACGCGCCGCACGAACTCGACGTCGTGACTGACGAAATAGAGCGTGCCCTCGTACGAGAGCAAGGCGTCTTCCAACGCTTCGCGGGCGTGCACGTCCAGGTGCGTGGTCGGTTCGTCGAGGATCAGAAAGTTCGGCGGTTTGACGAGCAGGCGCGCAAACGCCAGCCGAATCTTTTCGCCGCCGCTCAAGACGGAAACCGTCTTCTCAATCGCCTCGCCGGAAAAGCCGAAACCGCCGAGTAACGTACGGATCTGTTGCTCATGCACGTCCGGCGCTGCCCGCCGCACGACCTGAAACGCCGTGTCGCCCGGCTGCATCGTTTCCGCAAAATCCTGCGTCTGATAGCCGGGCACGACGCGGTGTCCGACCACGCGCCGCCCTTCATTGAGCGGTAGCGCACCGGCCAGCATGCGCAACAGCGTCGTCTTCCCCAGTCCGTTTAAACCGACCAGCGCCGTCTTCTCCCCGCGCTGAATGAAAAGGTCCACGTTGCGCAGGACCCAATGCGAGCCGTCATAGGTCGCGCCCGCCTTTTCGAGGCGCAAGACTTCCGTTCCGCAATGGGGCGGATGCGCGAGGCGAATGCGCCCGCGCGTCATGATCTCGTCCGGCAATTCGATCGTATCCATCTTCTCCAGCATCTTGATGCGGCTTTGCACTTGAGACGCCTTGGTGTTCTTTGCGCGGAAACGCTCAATGAAGCGTTCGACCTGTTTGCGTTTCTGGTCCTGATTCTTCTTTTGTGCGAGCAACTGCTCGTGACGGACGACCCGCGCCGCCATGTACTCATCATAGGCGCCGGGATACCTGGTGCAGCGCCCTGCATTGATTTCCAGTGTATCGCTCGTGAGCGTGTTCAGGAGATAGCGGTCATGAGAGATCAGCGCCAGTGTGCCTTGAAACGCGCGGAGGTAGCGTTGCAGCCATTCCACGGCGGGGAGGTCGAGGTAATTGGACGGCTCGTCGAGCAGGAGCAGGTCGGGATCGGCGATGAGTACGCGGGCCAGTTCCGCGCGCATTTGCCAGCCGCCGCTGAAGCTGTTGAGCGGTTGTTCCAGCGCGTCCGCCGCGAAGCCCAGACCGCCCAGGGCCGATTCCGCGCGCGTACGCAAGGTATAACCGCCCTCATGCTCGAAGCGGGTTTGCAAACGCCCCAGTTCACGGAGCAGCTTGTCGCGATCCGCCCGATCCGGTTGATCCTGCAATTCGTGTTCGATCTGGTGCAGTCGGTCTTCCGTGGCGCGTAACTCGGGAACGGCGTCGGCGACATATTCGGCAAGCGGGGTCTCTAATTCCTTGTTATTCAGAACCTGTCGCAGGTAGCCCACACGCGTGCCGGATTGGACGAGGACCTCGCCCTTGTCCGTAACGGCTTCACCCGTGATCAGGGCAAAGATGGTGGTCTTGCCCGCCCCGTTCGGCCCGACGACGCCGATGCGGTCACCGGCGAGAATGCGCAGGTCGACATCGATCAGCACGTCCTGTTGCCCGTAATGCTTGGATACGTTCTGGAACTCGATCATGGGTGCGTACCATATCCAATAGGCCCAAAAATCTCCACCCGTTATCTCTGCGATTCTTCAGTAGATGGGGTGCGGCTTAGAGCCGTTCAAGAAAAGGTGCGGCCGCGCCGGCTTGCCACGCTTTACTTAGGTCGAGGGCGGCTGGGCATAGTCCATTCTCAATCGCAAGCTTAAGAAGGCGACCGTTGTCAGTCTTGAGAAGGTCGTGCCCTCTTCGGGCTGCGAGTAAGCCTTATCGCGGCATAGGTGATTCCCTTATGCGTCCGCGGTTTCTGGTCCATGTGCGCGCCAAATGCCTCCTTTTGGACGGCTGTTTTCTCATAGATCGTGGAACCCGTGATTCTTCCCCCTCATTGGCACGCCCTATGCTGATTAAGAAATTGAGGGAAATCGAAGTAATGAAGCCTTGAGGGGGAATTATGAAAAGGCGCGTGTTTATATGTGCGATGGGATTGTCAGTATTGGCGTTGACGGGCTGTGCCTCATTGAACGGCAATGATATGGTCTGCGGTCCTCAACGAAACGGGATTACGGTATTTGGCAACCCGGATGTGTGTCATGTGGCGATGTTTTCGGAACGCTAACCGTATAATGATTCATCCTCATGGATTTGCGTGTTCGCGGGCCGAGCGACAGGCTGTTGCTCTACGTAGCCGGCGAGTTGACGATTATCCCTTCCGGAATTACTATCTCTCCTGCCGCGTCTGCACTCAGTCGCTCTTCTTCGTGCCGGTCGGTTTTTTGGGGAATGCGCCCCATATGGATGAGATCATGCAAATCGTACAAGCCAGCCCTCCATTAGAATGGTGTGAAAACAGCCGAACGGGCAGCCACGCCGATGCCGGATTCACGCGGGAGTTGTTTCCCCCGGATATGGCGCTACGGACGCGTAAATTTCATCGGCAGCTTGAGGGGTACCGGATGAGCCCGCTCAAGAGTTTGGGGCATCTGGCGGGAATGTTGAATCTGGGCGGGATCTGGATCAAGGATGAATCGGTCCGGTTGAGTCTCAATTCGTTCAAGGCGCTGGGCGGTTCGTACGCGATCTACCGCTATGTGACGGAAAAACTGGGTGGCGAAGTGCCGGTAGAGAAACTGCTCGCGGGTGAGGCGCGCCGGAAACTCGGAGATCTGGTCTTTGCAACGGCCACCGACGGGAATCATGGGCGCGGTATCGCTTGGTCGGCCACACGGCTGGGATTCAAATCAGTCGTTTACGTTCACAAGAACACGTCTGCTGCGCGTATTGATGCGATCCGCCGAAACGGAGCGGAGATCGTGGTGGTGGACGGTACCTACGACGACGCTGTGCGTCGGGTTAGCGCGGATGCCACGAAGCATGGCTGGCAGATCATTTCCGATACCTCGTGGACAGGATACGAAGACATCCCGAAATGGGTGATGCAAGGGTATACGACGTTAGTGGCCGAAGCGCAGGAACAATTGGCCGGACAAGGCTTGGCGCGGCCCACGCACGTGTTCGTGCAGGCCGGCGTGGGCGCGTTGGCCGCGTCGGTGATGGGGTTCTATCAACAGTTGCTCGGAGCCGACCGGCCGAAGACCGTGGTGGTGGAGCCGACGGATGCGGCCTGTCTCATGCTGTCGGCGCAACAACAGGACGGGAATCCGCGTCACTTTGAGGGCGAATTGGACACCATCATGGCGGGGCTGGCCTGTGGCGATCCCAGTCCCCTGGCGTGGAACGTGTTGCGTCATTGTGCGGATGTCTTCGCAAAGTGCCCTGATTATGTGGCCGCCAAGGGCATGCGCGTCTATGCCGTACCGCTCGACGGGGACCCCTTCATCGTATCGGGCGAATCCGGGGCCGTGACGCTGGGCGCGTTGATGTACATCATGCGATGGGCGGGCGCGCGCGCATTGCGCGAGGCGCTCGAACTCGGTCCCGATTCCCAGATCCTGTTGATCAACACCGAAGGGAACACCGATCCCGACGATTTCCGTCGCGTGGTCTGGGAGGGAGGCGATTCCGTCCCTGACGCGTACAAGACGCATGTATCACGCTCGTTTGGCGGATAAGAAGGAGAGGGCGGGCGTTTTCCGGCGTTTTATCCCGCTATTTCCGTGATTTGTACGATGATGATTTTGAGCACGTTGTGCCGGTTTTGTGCAGGGTCCGACAAAAAATAGAAGATTTTTTCGCAAAACATGTTGACGCCGGCCTTTTTTTTCGAGATATTTGACGCACATTGTTGGTAGATACAGTTCTTTTTACTGAAACCATTGATGTGTTCCTGTGCACAGTGGACAGGGACGGTTTGTCTTT
>SLGY01000133.1 GCA_007136425.1 Kiritimatiellia bacterium | reverse complement strand
CCCGCCTTGAACTCGGCAAGATTATGTAATCCGTCCCCATCCGGATCGCCCCAAGGTCCGTGCATACCTGTAGAGGAACCGGGATCCAAGCCGTACAGGGTCTTCCACCAATCGGGCATACCGTCACCGGAAGAATCCTTCTCCAAGTGCTCTACGTCCTCGGGATCATCTTCGATGAACGTCGCGCCCCCGCGCAACAAGCCCGAAAAGCCCCAGTCATTGCGCTGCATGTAATTCTCCACATGCTCACCACCATCTACGGCGGCAAAATAGCCACGCATCTGGCGCTCGAACGTACGTATGCGATCCACCAATACAGGCGGCGTGCTCGGATTAATGATCTCCGCGCCGGTCGGCTGCGGCAATATCCTGTAATCTCTCTCTTCGTTAACGCGATCGGGAACAAACGGGAGTTCCAGTTCGCCGTCAAAGGTGACGTACGATACCAAGCGCTGCCGGTCACCGCCATCTTCAGGCGTCACAGCAAACTCCGGCAACGGCTCAATCGGTTCAGTACCAAAACGGATATCCGCCTGATCCAGGCCGAATTGCATGAAGCGCCGCACGTCCTCCTGTGTGACGTCCTCATTCCAGAAGGCCACTTCATCAATGATTGCATCAATACCGCCCTCTGCAATGCGCAGCTCACTATCGATGGGCATATACGTGCGGTAGAACCCTTCAAAGAGATCGCCTTCCCGGGCTCGGAAGTTGTAGTAGGTCCCGATCTCCCGATCGACCTCGCCATCAATATACATGCGAATAGCGACGCTATCGCCGACTACTGCGATGTGGTGCCACTCACCATCGCGAATATCGACCTCGGAGGTCAAGGTACGTTCCACGACCTCGTCGAAGGCTTCCAGGCGGGACACGCGTTGAGCGCCTTCCACCTCTTCGTCATTGTCATCATCTTCAAAAATCGGGTTGTAGACGATGATTTGCCCCTGCCACGTCAATCGCGGATGGCCGTTCTCTGTAATGCTCAGCCTGTGAATGGGCCGCCAATCCGGCTCATCCGGGATGAGCAACAGGTCACGCTTACGCTCGGCCACAATCCCGCCGCTCGCGCCCGGCTCCATTTTGACCCAGGCCATCACGGCGAATTTATGCGTGCGCCGGCCGGCCAGATACGGGATCCCATCAAATTGGGCCGTACGGCTCCGATCATATACAAGCCCATCTTCGCGGGAATCCGTATCCCGACCGAGATAGCTCTGGCTTCCCTCAAAACTCGATTCAAGCATTGCCGCCGAAAACAGAATGACGTCCCGATGATTATCCTGTATTTCCTGGTGCGTTCGCGGTTCATTCCATATGCGGACTTCCTGCAAATGACCGATGAAGTTGCTGGAACCCAACGTCAGATATCCGGATGTGCCCACAAACGGATTCGCTCCGATAATCGTATCGGTTTTCACCTTTCCGCCGTCAATGTAAAGGGAATATTCACCGTCTTCGAACGTGGCCGCCAGATGCGTCCAGTCGGTTGCATTCGTGCCTACGGGCAGGGACGTCGCATGGGTCAATGCCACAAAGTCATTCCCCGCATCGTCTCGTTGGAAACGCGTGTATGGCTCGACATTTCCGCCGCTGGTCGAAATGCCCAACTCAAAAGTCACCCGGTTGTTCGACTTATCTCGACGCGACACCAGCGGAACAACGGTATCGGTCGGCAGATCCGTCGGACGTACCCACGCCTCTACGGTCCAATTGGATAGTGCGTAGAGGTGCGTTTCCTCGTTATCAATCAACTCGTCGACAAAGACATCTCCATCTCCATCAAACGCCAGCGCATGATATCGTAGCGGGATTTCAGAGCGATGGACTTCCCATCCACTTGTGCGCTCATCCTTATCCGTGATCCCGTCGTCGTCGCTGTCCAAACTCAGCGGCGGCCATTCGGCATCAACCACGATATTGCTGAACGGACCGGCTGCCGCCGGTTGCACTTCGGCGGCATGGAGCCACGTGCGCGAGACATCGTCCGGTGCCAGTACAGGCCCGCTGAACCAGTCTTGAGGACGACGGCTGTTATGCGCGAAGACACCGCGCGTATTGAAGTTGAACAGGCGAATCGGCGCACGGACTGCGTCCGGCCCTTCCGGCGTGAATTCCGGATGCAGGACACCCCGGCTATTCTGGATTTCCAGGCTCGTGCGCACATAGTCCCACATACGGACCGCGTCAATCCGGCCCTCAAAACCATCGTCAACGCCGGCGCCATTCAGATCGCCGCCGCCGATAGTGGTGACAAAGGATCCGTGACCGCTAACCGGCGGGCGCTGCGCAGGGCGCTCGAAATTAACGCGCTTGCCATTCACGAAGAGCCGCAGTTGTTGGCCCTCGGCGTCGTAGACACCGGCCAGATGCGTCCATTCCTCTTCTTCGACCGGCCTCAGGCCGTCAACGCGTACGGATACCGGTTGGTCGCCTTGCCGGTATGTATAGGTGACGTACGGTACGTTGTTGTCGAGGCCCAACTCATAATCCACCCAACGCACTCCTTGGCTGGGGAATAGTTCGGCCCGGCGCAGAATAATACCCGAGACGTCGCTTCCTGCGGGCCAAGCCCAAGCCTCTACCGTCCAATTCGGATGCATTTCGATGTCAGCCTCCGTACGAACCCTCAGGCGTGTATTGCCGTCGAATTCGGCCGCGCCGAACTGTTCCGGATCATAAGGATCACGGGGGTCGGAACCCTGTTGGACTTCGTCAAAGTCCGAAATGCCGTCGTCGTCCGTATCGGAAAGAAGCGGATGCAGGCCCAACTCCTGCTTCTGCAGGTTGGTCAACCCGTCGTCGTTGGCATCTTCCAAGGCATCCGAGGTCCCGCTACCACTGCTGTCGGACATATGCGGATTGGTACCGGCCAAGTACTCATAAAGGTTGGTCAAGCCGTCGCCATCGGGATCTTCATCGGCGATGGAAGGCCCGTTTGGATCGAAGCCATGGGCGATATACCACCAATCCGGGATGCCATCGTTATTGGAGTCGGCATTCGAAAGATAGAAGTGATCATTCGTGAACCCGGCGTTGCCCACAAAGCGACCAGCATGGATCCAGTCATTATTCCAATCCTGCGACACGGTAAAGTCTTCCACGGTAGCGCCGCCGTCATAGGAACTGCCCCCGTCATTAAAGTTGAAGTAGGCGTGTACGACGCCCACACCCGTCACCGCGTTGTAGGCATTCAGGCGCCCGCCCGTGACCAACCGGTCCTCGGCGCCATCTATCGGATCCACACTGCTCAGAATAGCGTCTCGAACCATGTCGTAACTCAGATTCGGATTAACCGAAAGAATCAGCGCCGCTGTACCGGCGACATGGGGCGCAGCCATGGATGTACCGTCAGCGGTGGTATAGGTGTTGCCCGGCGTTGTGCTTAGAATCGAGGCGCCCGGAGCGGCCAAGTCAACCGTGTTCCGCCCATAATTACTCCAAGGCGGGATGTTTCCGCGCCGATCATGGGCCGCCACATTGATGATGTTATCGAGGTCGAAATCGCCGGGACCGAATGGCCATTCGTCGGCGTCCAGTCCCCAGTTTCCAGCCGCGGCAATGAAGAGGTGGTCCGCATTCCGGGCGGCGGCAATGGCATCATACATGGCCTGCGAGAATCCGAAGAAGCCCCAGCTATTATTGCTGATGCGCGCGCCGTTCATCCACGCGTATTCAAGCGCCTCGATGCCTGACGCAATTGTGCCAAACCCGATGTCGGAGAACATCTTGAGGGCCATGAGCTGCGTATCCCAATTGACGCCCGTCACGCCGATGGCGTTGTTGCCGACCGCTCCGATGGTCCCGGCCACATGCGTCCCGTGCCCCAGCACATCCATGGGATCACTGTTTTGGTCCGCGAAGTCGTAGCCATGATAGTCGTCAATATAACCCGTGCCCGATTCATCCTCGCCCGAATCAGGAACTTCTCCGGGATTGACCCACATGTTCGCGGCGATGTCGGAATGGGTATAGTCAATACCCGTATCAATGACCGCTACCTGCACGTTGCGCGAGCCGGTGGTGCGAGACCACGCCCTGACCGCATCGATATCTTTCCCAATCACACCGCCGGATTGTCCGGTGTTGCGCAAGCCCCAAAGCTGGTCAAACATCGGGTCATTAGGGATGTTCTGCTGTGTTTCCACCCGATAGTTGGGTTCCGCATAGAGCACGTTCGGATCGGAGCGGACCTCTTGAATCTTTTGCGTGATGCTCGTGCCATCGGCGATGTCAACCAGATGGACCGGCGCAATACGATACGAGCGGGCAACGGAAAGTCCCATGTTTTCCGCCATATCCGGTATTTGCGCGGGAATCACTTCCGGTACGAAGCGCACGATCAGCTGATCGGGATGATAATCATAGGACAGCGCCTCGTCTACCGAGAGCTGGCGCACAGTGGTATCGGGCAAACGGCTCGGACCAGATAGGGACTGCTGAATGAGCATCTGTTGCTTCGACGCCTGTCGGATGCGGTCCGGGTTCAAAGCCCCACCAACAATCATGACCTCGTCGATATGGCCTACAAACGGGTCTTGAACCGTGCCGCCCACGCGAGCACCACCGCCGACGGTCAGTTCCCCGGTGTACCGCCGACCTTCATGGATGCCGAGGCCCCAGACTTGGAACGCATCGCGACGATACACGGCCAACTCGCCGTTGACATAAAGGCTCAACGTGGCGGTGTCGGGATCGTACGTAGCCGCCAAGTGGCTCCATTCCTCGGCGGGAACTTCAATCGTGGCCAATTGCCCCCCGACGATCTCCTCGGAATCAAGCCCGCTGACGCGGCGTTCCACGCGATTGGTGGTCCCCGCCTCAAATCCGGAGAACAGCGCGTAGGGAACCATATTCGTCCCATCCCAATGTACGCCCAGTTCATAATTGATGGCATTCGCGCCGACCGCGGTATTGCGGACGGAACGCCGAATAACCACGCCGTCCTGGCCCGCGTCCCATTCAGCTACGGAAGCGGGGCGAACCTGGGCATGAATGGTCCAAGTCACCAATTCATGACGCAATTGATCCTCTACGGCCATATGGCCGTTGCCGCCGAAGTAGCCCGACAGCTGTTTGGGCGGATCCAAGGAATTCAACGGATCGGAAATCGGTCCGCGCGGTTGGGACGGATCATGTTGGGGCACGGCTGAGCCCGTCAGGATATGTCGGTTGATGTCGTCGCCGAGCTGTGGTTCCCAGCCGGGCATGACTCTATAGCCCGTCACTTCTTCCCAGTCCGTCAGACCGTCGTCGTCCGTGTCCACCATATCCACGCGGGTTCCGGACACGTTCTGCTCATAGAGGTTACTTAACCCGTCGCCGTCGGAGTCGCGATCCCCGTCCATGACGCCGTCATCAAAGGTAGAAGCCTTTGTCGGGTCCAGGCCCGCCCGGAATTCGTTGATATTCCAGAGACCGTCGCCGTCCGGATCACCGAAAGCGCCGTTATCCCCGGTCGGATCAAAGGGATCCAATCCATACTTGATTTCCCACCAATCGGGCAGTCCGTCGCCGTCTGAATCGCGTTCCAAGCCCACAGCGCCCAGCGCTGTTGTGGAGAAGAATTCAACACCGCCGGAAATGCGGGCGGCTTTGTCCCATTGCTGCATCCAGTTTTGCGGCGCCGTAAAGTCTTCCACCGGCGGCAGGAAGCCCCAACGCTGCCATTCCGCGCCGTTGGAGCGATAGGCCACACCTTCGCTCAGCACGTAAACATACAGCAAACCGCCGTCGGTCGTGGCATCGGCAATTTCGTTCAACCCGGCATTGGGCGTGTTCCAATCAAACACCGCCTGATGTCCGCGACTTATAAACCGATCGCCATCATTGATCTGCGCAAACTCCCAGTCCGTGCCGCCCCATATGTAGAACCCTTGATCAGCAGGCGGACTTTCCACGAAATAGATGTCCCCCACGTTGGGATCTTCTGCGGCCAAATCGGCAAAGACGGCCACGTTGGTTTCCACAATCCATCGGGCATCCGCCAACCAATTGAAAGAGCGGCCCCAGCGTTTCCAGTCCGCCAAGTCGTTATCGTATCGGTAGAACTCATTGCGAGTCACCCACCACGCGAAGGCCTCATCAATCGCAGGACCTTCCGCGCCGACCAACAGAGAACCGCCGGTCGCAGACCCGTCAAAGAGTAATGCAGGAGCGGTCAGATATACGAAATCCATCGCCCCAACCCGGCGAACTGCATCGGGGGCATCATACCACGTATCACCGTCTTCCGGTTCCGCTGGAGGCGCAGTGTATTCGACCGAAGGGATAACCAAGCGTTCGATGAAAGGGCTCCACTCATCGTTCGCCTTGTCAAATTCATGAAGGCCCACGCCGTCCACATAGACGCGCGCTTCATCGTCCGCAACAGAAAAGAACCAGTTCTCATCGGGACTCCATTCAGCGATCTGTCCCGGGCGTCCCGCCCAATCCCCCACCGGAGCGGTACCGATCACGTATCGGTCGCCAATGTCCGGAGTCAATGGATCAGGATCATTCAGAATGCCCAAAACGGACTCAATCACCTGGTACGTCGGCCAGCCGCCGTCATCCAGACGGTGATAGGCCAGGAGTCCTGATTCATCCCCGTTCAGCGGTTGTTCCTTGAATTCGTCAATGTCCTGCTCGGACCGGACACGATCCCAAACTCGAATCTCGTCCACGACCCCGCGGTAACCTTCTCCCACCCGGGTTTGGACGAACGGTCCGCGCCCGCTGACCGGCGGGCGTCGATCCGTGCTGCGCGTTTGGGCGACCACGGTCCCGTTCATGTAGAGTTTCAAATCGCCGGTCACTTCATCGTAGCTTGCGGCCAGATGTGTAAAGTCGGCATTCGGGAAAGGATCATCCGGATTCTCGGAAAACGGAATACGCCTGACGGGGTTGTCCGGATCGGCCGTCACCTCAACCACAACACTGTTACCGTCCAAGTCGACATACACATAGCGGGCCTGCCCTACCGGATGGATGTCGCCGCCGACATCCTTGCCCACGACTCTCAGCTCGAATGTGCTGGCGGTCTTCCCATCACTTGTGCGCTGCACCGATCGCCGAAGCACCGTCATGCTTTCTTCATCATTTTCGATTTCTTCGGGTATAACGCGCGCTTCAACGGTCCAGGTGGATGTTCGGAACGAAACGCGTTCCGCCAATTCCAGAAAACTGCCGGGATTCCCGTCCAGCCGCAAATACAACTCGCGCGCCGGGCTCAAAGAGTTTACAGGCGAGGTGTCCGCCATTTGCTCCTGACCGTCATCAAATCCGTCACCATCGGTGTCTCTCAAATCAGGACGCGTTCCCAGCATCTGTTCGATGCGATTGGGGATGCCGTCCCCATCGAAGTCCTGATCGCCATCGGGAATGCCATCAGCGTTCGTGTCGGCTTTTCGCGGATTCGTGCGCGACCAATACTCGTACATGGCATTCAGCCCGTCGCCATCATGGTCGCGCGTGGCATCGGGTTCCGGGCCCTCGTCGATAGCCCAATCCGGATCGTAACCCTGTACTTGATCATGGTCCGGTGTGGAGATTCTGAACGGATTCATTTCGTGGATCAACTTCCACCAGTCCGGCAAACCGTCACCAACGGAATCGAACGGACCGCGTTCCGGGTCGATCATGCCGCGCACCGGCGCCACACGATTTGCGTCGAATCGGAAGGTGTTATTCGCAAGCCCCGCCGCGTCCCACAAGGTGTCGCTGTCCAAAGCGAACCCCCGGTCGAGATAAAAATAGTCTAACCCAAGGGCACTGACTACCCCTTCATCGGCGGGATAATCGTACCCTTCAAGGCTGGTGCGCGCCCGGCGCGTGTAGTCCAAAGCCTGCACCCCCCCGTCGTTGAAGGGGAAATATGCAAAAAGCGCATTGCGTATTTCCACCCCGTACACGTCATCGTCCGTGTTCTGGAAGGGCTCGATCAGTCGGGCCATATTGTCGGCCACCTCATCCGCTGAACGCGGCGTGCCCCAAATGCGAACCTCATCAAGCCATACGTTTTCGGCAAAACTTGCAGATCCGACCGGGTCATGATTCAAGCCCAGGAACACTTCGCCACCGGCCGCTATACCGAAAGAAGATGCGCTCTCCTCGAGTACTTGCAGCGATTGCTCCAACAAACCGTTCTGGTAAAGACTCAACGCGTTATCGGCATGATCGAACACGCCGGCCAAATGCACCCAGCGATCCTTGGGTATCTGACTGCCGGACTCCACCTCATACCACTTGCCGCCCAGCGTCTGGAAGGCAACGTAAGGCACTGAGTTGGTGACTCCCAGACGGTATGCGACGCGATTGAATACGCCCCCAATCGAGAGCGTACCTTCAATGAAGGCGCCATTATAATCGTCCGCGGGCTCCGACGAGAGAAAGACCCACGCTTCCACAGTAAAATCACGACTGAAAAGACGTCGCCCTATATCATCGGGATCCGGGTTCGGCACACGGATGCCGTCGTCGGACGTAAGCAATGCGGAACGCGGCGTAAACGGAGACATCGGATGCACCGGACTGCTGGGTTCCTGACCGGCCGCAATATCCGCCTGGATCTCCAAGGCATCCGGCAAACCATCATCATCCGTATCCCGGCCCGGCATGGGCCACTTGAACGGCACATTGTCCGTGATTTCACGGCCGACAGACACGCCGTCAACCGGCGCTCCACTCAAAACGATATCCGTTGCCGCGTCGAATGTGGTCCCGCCACTTGCCGCAAACCACAGATTATCCGCGCCGGGCTCATAATACCCCGTATCGCCTACATCTTCATAAAGGAACCCCGCCCGGGCGGTCGCAAACGGATTGAAAACCTCCGGCAGACCGGCTACGCCGTCGTGCAAGGGGACCGGAGGCGGCGCACCCGCTACGGGATGATATTCTCCCGAGGCGTCAAACTCGACCGGATCGAAAAACCCGGGCAACTCGGCAAAATCAAAACTCCCCGTATAGGAATTGCCATATATTCCCAGATAATTGTTAGGAGACTGAAATGCCCTGTCACTGCCGATAGCAGGAGCCGTCTGCTGACCGATCAACGCGCCGAAAGGCTCATCCGGACGGCGGTTCAGGATGCGAGTAATCCACGGACTGGTTTCGACGCCCGTGCCCGTTACAAAATCAATACGATATCCGTCCTGGCCGAAAAACTCTTCATAGTTCAGCAAACCGTCATTATCGGGATCGCCGAGGGGCCCGCTTGGGTTGATATGCCCGGCATCGGTTACGAGGCGCTGATCAAGAGGATTCAGGCCGTGCTCGATCAACCACCCGTCCGGCAAGAGCTCCAACTGCCCGCCACTGAAGGCATTATTGGGGTTCGTCCAACGTTGCACCGCGGAATTCGGATCGCCGGGATCCAGCGGATAAATATTATCGCGGGTCACCGGATGCCCCCATTGCACCACACCCGGATCGAGTTGGGAATCGCCGGGTTCATTGAAATTCGCCCGGTTCATATATCCGGGAGCAATCAGCCCTTGACGCGTATGCGGGACGGTATAACCCGGAACACCGTAGTTCATGCCCGCAGGTGTAAAACGCGCAGCACCGGGAATATTTCCGCTCTGCCAAAAGCGGGCCAACAGCGGATGCACGGTCTGCTCCCGAAAGGTCGTTAGTCCGTCACCATCCAGGTCGGCATTCGGATCATCGAAATCAAACGGGTCCAGCGCACCCCACTGATACTTGAATGAATCGATCAGATTATCCCCGGTTGAGTCAAAGTTCAGCGGCAATGTGTAATTCGCTCCGGGCTCGCCGAATGCCGGCAGGGTAAGGTGATTATCGGCCGTGGCGGGAGGAAGCGGGGGGAACACCGTGTTGCCGGGACCGAGCGTTTCTTCCAGGTTCGTGAGTCCGTCCCCATCCGGGTCGGCATGCGGATCGTTCAGGGGATTATCCGTGCCGTCGTCCCGCGGATCCAAGCCGGTCCTGATTTCCCATGCATCCGGAATGCCGTCTCCATCCGTGTCACTACTTCGCGGGTTGGTCCCGGCCAGCCAATT
>SLGY01000069.1 GCA_007136425.1 Kiritimatiellia bacterium | reverse complement strand
TTCCCGCCGGCCTCGTCCACGCCCCGCGCCGATTCGTCGGCCAATTTGTCGATGTGCATGTTGCAGGGGGTTACCATGCTCCACGTGGACGCAATACCCACTTGGGATTTCTTGAAATCCGAGTCCTTAAAGCCCACCGCATGCAGCATCGCCCGGCTGGCCGCCCGTTCCGCCCCGTCCGTCACCAGGGCCGAATGCCTGCGGTGAAACGAATGTCGCGTCGGTTTCTTCGTCTTGTTCGTCTTTTTCTTCGCGCTCATGACCCTCTCCTATGATGCTTGCCTGGATGCCATTGAACACCGGGCGCCACCGCGCCGTCAAGCGTTTGCCCTACCCCGGCAGTCTACACATAGGCGTATGGGCGAATCGGATGGAACGCGTCGCGTTAATCGCCGGTCTTTATCGTCTTCAAACTGACTTTTTGCAACGGGATGCATTCCACCGGACAGACATCGGCGCAGGCGCCGCAGCGGATACATTCGTTTTGATCGATGAACAGCATGTTGTAGTCGCGCGAGGAAGTGGATTCCTCGTATCCGGTGATCCGCCCCGCGTCGTCGTACTTCAACGCGCTGACTTTCACAATGCATTTCTCAACGGGCTTCACCTTCAAACAGCGATCGCAGTAGATGCACAGATCATTATCGATTTCATATTTATAGTGACAAAGGTAACAGCGCTGCGCCTCGGTAACCGACGTCTCTTCGCTCAATCCCGTTTCCACTTCATCCTTCAATCCGCGCTCCGTCGGCGGCTTGGTGGGCATGGGTTGGCGCGGGATCTGGTCCATGGCGCGCGTCCGACCCGTGGATCGCGCGTCCTCGATCTGCGCGACCTCCGTCAAACGTTCCTTGCCCATCAGGAACGTGTCCACCTCACGCGCGCAGGTCTTCGCGTGTCCGATGGCGTCGATCAGGGAAATCGCGCCAAGCGCGAAATCACCGGCCACAAATAGTTTCTCGACGGCGGTCTTCTGGGAGGAACCCGTCTTGAAACGATCTTCGTCCAACAGCGCACTCGCCAGCATTCCGTCGATCCATGAAAGATCCTGTTCCTGTCCGGTACCCAGCAAGACCATGTCGGCTTCAACCTCGAACTCGCTCTCCGGAATCGGAACCGGACGGCGACGCCCCGATTCATCGGGCTCGCCCAACATCGTCCGGCTGAAACGTACGCCGGTCACGGAGTTTTCCGTCCCGAGAATGGCGGCGGGCGCCGTCATCGTTTCAAAATCGATGCCCTCCGCGCGCATCTCCGCGATCTCATGGCCCGTGATGTACATTTCCGCTTCCGACCGACGATAATAGACCTGCACGGAATCGGCGCCCAAACGATGCGCGGTCCGGGCGCAATCCACGGCAGTGAATCCGCCACCGATCACGACCACCCGCTTGCCCGCGCGCCCTTGTCCGTGCTGGTTGACCTCCTGCAAGAATCCGAGCCCGTGCCGAACCCCCTCGAAATTCGTCCCGGGCAAGTCAGGCACGTAAGGTTTATGGGTGCCGGCCGCCATGATAACGGCGTCATGCTGTTCCAATAGGTCCGACAAGCACATTTCGCGCCCGATTTCGGTATTGCAACGGATGTCCACGCCCAGTTCCGCAATTTGTTCGATCTCCCTTGCGATCACCTCGCGCGGCAGGCGAAACGGGGGAATGCCCTGCACCATCATGCCGCCCGGTTCGGCGTGTTTCTCGTACACTACACAGTTGTGCCCCCACAGCGCCAGTTCCCGCGCGGCGGCCAGGCCCGCCACCCCGGCGCCCACCACGGCCACCCGCTTGCCGCTCGGCGGAAAGAGCGGATCAAGTACAACAGGCCCATTCCTTTCCAGGAAATCGGCCGCAGACCGCTTGGAAAAGCAAATGGCCACAGGTTCGCCCAACCCTTCCCAGCCATGCCGGCAAACCGGTTCGCAGGGGCGCGTGCACACACGGCCCAAGACCGCCGGAAACACGTTGTCGCGCAGGTTGATGAGATAAGCCCCCTCATAGTCGCGATGCGCGATGGCGTCCAGATAACCGGGAATATCCGTACCCGCCGGGCAAGCCGCCTGGCAGGGAATGTTCTTCTTAAGCCAGTCGAAATCCTTGGGGGCGCGCGCCATTCCGAGCGGACGGGACAAGACAAACTCGTCCGGCAATTCCTTGATGTTATTTTCGTTGCTCATAGTTGTATGCCTTAGACACTACCCGCACGATAATGGCGAATCAATGGCAAGATTCCTCTCTTCAACCGCCATCAGCGCATATTCGTATACTTGCGTAACCCTTGGAAAGAATGACGAAACACCCAAGGACCCAAGCACGAAAAAAGCTCGAAGCCCGAATGCCGAAAAGCGAGATGGCTACAATGGCTGGCGCAATATGCTGCCATGCAACACAATGCGATGATCGGTTCAGCAGATAGCCGCCGCTCTTCTGGGGCTGGCTTCGGACTTCGTGCTTCGGATTTGATTCGGGCTTGGGTCTTTCGTCATTCGTCATTGATGGGCAATGAGTTGCGTGTATACA
>SLGY01000056.1 GCA_007136425.1 Kiritimatiellia bacterium | reverse complement strand
CTCGGATTGCAAAGTTCCGGGTTGAGCCCGGCCAACGCCTTGGACGCCTTGCGCGAGAATATTCGGTACAACCTGGAATACTGTCCATGCACCAGTTTGGGCGAGGATTGTATCAATCTTGAAGTCCTCGGCGGGTAGTCGTCGGCAAGCAGCGGCGAATACGCGGGTATATATACGGGGACCTGTCACAAGCCGCGCAGCGCGATCCAGGCGAAGCCGCTCGCAAGAAGGAACTCGACCAGATAGATCAGGCGAATGCCCGCGGGCGAACGTTTGCCGAGGAAGAAGTCGTACCAAGCCTGTAGAAACGCGGGGCGGTTGGCCGGAAAGCCGATTGTCAGAAAGAAGACGCCGATGAAGAAGAGCGTGCGATGCGCCCACTGATTGCCGAACCACGCGAACAGCCAAGTCAGCAGGGCGAGCCCCCAGAATAATGCGCGCCACGATCCGCCGCCGCCCTCTACGTCTTGCAGCAGGGCGCGCGCCCGCTCTCGGACGGCGCCGGGCGCCGCCATGGCCCAAATCGATTCCGCCGCCATCAGGACGGCGATCAGCAACAGTATGTAATGGGCCGTCGTCATTCGTCTGGTTCCTTTTGCAGGCCTTGCACCCACAGGACCGGGGCGAATTGAAAGTTTCGTAAAGTCAACCCGCGTGGCTGGTCCGGTCCTTGCACGAGTCGGACCAGGTGGATGCCCCGGATATTGGCCCAGTCAAGCGTTGTTCCCTCCGGTACCGTTACCCCGTTGACCGGTACGGCGCGCGTAGGGTCAGTAAAAGCGTAGAGCGGAATGGAAACGGCTTCGCGATCGGCTTCGGTGCGCCGATGAATACGGTACGGAGCAATGGCCAGCACGGGTATGTGTTCGGTTTTCTTTTCAATATCGTCGATCAAACCCAGTGCGACAGTGTGTATGGCTTCGGGCGGCGATATCTCGAAGAACAGCGCCATGTTATCCCGTTGCGGAGGCAAGAGAAAGGGGCGCTTAACGTAAAACCCGGCGTGGTCCGCTGTATAGTCCACCACCGTCAAACGCCATTCCGTAGCGTATTTGCCCCACATAAACGCCTGCCGGATGCCGTACGGAGGATCGCTGTACGTCAAAAACAAATGTCTGGGTCCTTTCGGAATGCGCAACTGCTGTTGTTCCGTGCGTTCGCGGGCGCGCTCCGCCGTATCCGCCCGACGCGCGGCTTGTCGGGCGGGATCCGCGCAGGCCGCCAGACTCAGGACCGCGATCAAGAGGAGCGGCCGACGATATTCCCGGATGTGTCGAGAAAACTTCATGTATGCGCTCAGCTCATCTTACAATACGCCCCCAGAAACGAATGGGTCAAGAAAGCCGCCGGGAATTCGCCTCGCCGCGCAGCCCCGAATGGCATCCATGACTGGACAACCCTTGGAAATTCAGTATAGTCGTACCCTGAAAGTTGGACATAACGCCAACTGCCCGATTGATCCATATCTAAACACGGCGCGGTAGCCAAGTGGTAAGGCACGGGTCTGCAAAACCTGTATTCACCGGTTCGAATCCGGTCCGCGCCTCCAATCTCAATTTCCTCGAAACCGGTTTCAAGGCGGTGGCCATTAAGCTTTATGAGCTGGGCCATCTTTCTTCCGGGGGGTGGCCGAACTGGCAGGCTTGAGCCGTGTAGACCCCTTGGCCCAATAACGGGGTCATGTCGAGGACCTTTATCGGCGCGGCGCCGATTGGCTCGTGGACAAGAACTGGATAAATGTAAGATGTTGTCATGTCGAGCGTAGCGACCTGTCCGCCGTAGCCGCTTCGGCGAAGGTGGAAGCGGAGTCGAGACATCCCCAAACACACCAACAGCCGACCGCCTTCCATAAGCGCGGCATCGTATCGCAGGCGCGTGTCGCGCGTGCAGAGGCTGCCGATATTGCAAGAGACTCGACTGCGCCCGGAATGACCATTCGAGCAAACCGGACGGCCACAGTTCTTCCTGACGTGCTCGGAAATCCGGCTGACCGTTGGTATCCTTTATCGTTCCACATAATTGGTTTAAGAACAGCGAGTTTCATTTCAAGACTCCATATTCAGAGAACCGCAACCTTGTCAGCATGCAGATACCGCCTTGCCCTTGATGACATCCTCGATTATCATCCGTTGTCCCGTCCGATTCCGGTTCTAAGTTCCTCAAATTCCTTTCGGGTGCGCTCGGCTTCCTCTCGCCGGAGATTCTCTACCTTAAGGCGCAAGAAACCTTCGGGATTCTTTTTGCAGTGGTAGTGGTGATGTCGCATGGCGCGCTCTTCATCATTCCGGCGCTTGTCATATTTGGATTCCGGCCACTTTCCCCACAACTTCAGGGCCTGAACGCCGAGCTTGGTGAAAGCATACAGCATGACGATGGTGGCAAAGAACGCTACGCTGATTTGCAGGATCAGGAACAGTACGGGAATAATTACGGCCCATGCCCACGCAAGCCATGTGGCAGCCCGCACCGTGCTTTTGTGTCGGGCAACATTCCGGTCGATGTCGGATTGCGTAATGTGGGGTAAGCCGGCATATATGCGGTGACGGTAGTCATCGGTAAGCTGTTCCTCAGGAAGCTCCTCATTTTTCATCCATCTCCATTCACAGACGATGTCGTGAGTGATGGGGTCTACATAGCCCATCAAGCGGTTTTCGGGCCTGTGTGGTGCAAGGTCAATGGTGTCGTCGTGTTGATCGCAGGCGGAGACCATTATCGGTACAGGATACCGTTGAAGCCAAAGGCTCAATTCATGCTCCATCAATGCAGGAATGGTTTCGCTGGACGGAGGGTTGAGGAAGACAAGGGTGAGCGCGGCGTAGGGTAATTGAGGTGATGAGGGTTGGTACTCGACGAAGTAATCCTCTCGAGGTTCCTTGATATTTTCCCAGCGGATAATGTGCGGCATATGAACTGGAGTAGCACTCATAGATGACATCCAGTTATCGTTGCTCTCGACCGCGGCTCGCTCCTTGTCAATCTTTTTGAGGCTGTTAGGTGTGACTCGTCTATATCAATTGGCTTACTGCTGTATGGTCGGATGTTCAGCATTACCCAGCTTGTCTCAATTGTTCTTGTAATGCTTTTGCAATTTCGCCCTGCTTGGCTTTATGTGCCATATCAAGAGCAGTTTCGCCTTGTCCGTCTTTCAGGGTTTTCGGCGCTTTCGGGCATCAATCGCTATCCTCCAAGACTTCCGGCACATAGACCCGTTTCAGCGGCATCATACCTTTGTATTTCGAGTCAAACTGTTCGTAATGCTGTAGAACGAGGGTCACAAGCTCTTCGCCATCGATGAGGCGGAGGTTGCTCTTATTGCGGGCGTTATTCAGTGCCGGGGTTGTGAAGGAGCCAAGGGTGACCAGCAGTCCGTATTCCCCTGGTTGGAGGGTCCCGATGAGCTGTGAAACTGCCGGATCGCCAATGTTCCCTTCCGTGCTCTTAACCTGCACCTTGACAATCGGAGGAACAAAACCAAGTTCATCTTTATGGGCCACAATATCCACGCCTCCGTCAGGGCCGGGCGGAGAGACGCGGGTTCGATATCCCATGGTACCAAGTAGGTGCGCCACAAAGTCAGCCAAGCCGTGTCCCTTCAATTCTTGAGCCAGCGTCTTCAGGATGAAGTCGCGGGTGTTTTGCTCGATGTCCTCGGCTACGTAAGAGACGGAATCATCTTCTTTCGGTGCCGGTGCTGGTTCCTCACCCGACAGTGCAGCCAGAAACTCTTCAGCGTAATTCTTGATCTGAAAGAAGCTCATCGCAGAGCCGGTTTCGTAGAGAGCTCCCTGAGAGAATTTTGTTCGAGGAAAGGATTTTAACCATTTCACCGCCCGATGTTGGGGATATTCCGAATCGGGTTTGGTGTTGTACTCGTATGGCCCGGTAATTTCGCCGATATGCATCAGGCGATCGCGCTTTGAGGGATAAACCACCAAATCCCCCTCTTTTGCCTCGTGGATGAAGCGGAAGATTTGGCCGGCGGCGTTCGGGTAGAACCCGGGCTTATGTCCGGGCGTTACCTCCAGGAGTCTTGCCTTGAACGCCTCACGGTCAGCTGGCAAGTCCGAGATGTCGCCCATCTTTGTCCAGCCCAAGGCGAGGACGTTGTGTCTCAGGAAGAGGGTATCGGCGTCGCCGGATTTGCCTCCGTGAATCCCCCAAATGGTCCGTTCCGCATTGCCTGCCATAATCCGCCTCGCTCTCTATCTGGGTCCCAAGTTGACATCATGCCTCAAGACAAGACGAACTGTACCAAATCCTTTCGAGAAATAGCAATTTAAAGGCCGTTAGCATCTGACCGATATAGACAATAACAAACTGCGTTCAGCAGATATATGCTTGGGTCGTGGCATTACGGCGCTCTTCCAGCAGGCTGGCTTGAAGCCTGATGCCGTGTTCGGGATTAGGGAGGGTGAGGCCTATAGGAGAAACTGCAGGGTGTTGGTTCTGGTGGGACAGAAGCCCCATGGCGAGCGCTCGCGTTCCCCCGCCGATCCTTGTCGCCGTCACACCTTTGCGTAAACAGCTCTAGAGCAGTCTAAGAAATTCTGTAGCCGCGCTGGCATGCCGCGCCGTAGTCCCCTTGGGACGGAGGGGGGTAACAGCGTGGAAGCGGTGTCTGGTGATCAATCTCTCCACCGTCTTACGACGGCGGCTACACCTTTGTTTAAATTGCTCTAACGGACTCGGACGGTCAGAAGTCCGCCGTGAGTATGGTGTGATCGGACGGGCGCGTTTTCAGGCGCGGGGCAAGATCGATGTGCGCGTTCGAGCATTTGCGCGCCATCCGCGGGCTGGCCAGAATATAGTCGAGCCGCCACCCTTTGCGGTCTCTGACATTTCGCGGGTTCCGATAATCGTAGAAGGTGTAATGGCCGGGCTCGGGATGGTGCAGGCGGAAGGTGTCTATGAACCCCCATGCCCTGCAATGAGCGAACGCCGCGCGCGCGTCCCGATGATAGCAGACATGCTTGGCTCGTTCTTCCGGGTTGTGTACGTCAATCGGGTCGTGCGCCACGTTCATGTCGCCGAGCCAGAGGACATTCATGCGTTTGGTGAACCGGCGATCAAACCAGGCGCGCAATCGCTGAAACCAGTTGATCTTGTACGCGTACATGGAGTGCTCGATGTCGCGTCCCTGAGGCACGTAGGTGTTGATGACGTGCACGCCGCTGATCAGGGCATACTGTAAACGGGTTTCGTCGGCGGGGCCGCCGTCATCGAAACCGTACTCGATGGTGCGGGCCGGGTTCCGACTGAGGAGGGCGACCCCGTTGTACGATTTCTGCCCGCGATAATAGACATGGTATCCGGCCTCCTCGAAGGTTGCGCCGGGAAACAGATCGTCCGTGACCTTGGTCTCCTGCAGGGCGAGGATGTCCGGCTGATGAGCGCGCAGCCATTGAAGAACGATGGCCTCCCGGGAGCGAACGGAATTCACATTGAAGGTGGCTACCCGCATCATCCCCTTTAGACGCCGTTCAAGCCCAGCCGGGGCAGGTTGCTTGGAGGGATCTGTTCGTTCAGAACGGGGATCAACGCGTCGTACAGGATATCCATGCCGGCGGCGCTGAGGTGTATGCCGTCGATGAGACACTGGCGTTCCCAGGCGCCGTGCTGTTGAATGAGATGGAAAAGGTCGATGACGGGCAGGTTCATTTCCAGGGCCACTTCATAACACGCGAGCGCGTACGTTTCGGTATTCGCCATGCGCCGGCTTCGTGTCTTCCGCTCATCCAGCGGCGGTGGCGTGACGAGCACGAGCCAAGCCCCTGCGGAGGCCACAAAGGAAGCGAGAGATCCCAGGTTGTCCCGGTATTCGTCCAGCGGCACATGTTGAAATTGGTCGGGCAAGACGCTGTCGTTGGCGCCGAAGAAGAGGATGACGCTGTACGGGTGTTCGGCGATCACCGCCTGGTCGACGATGGCCAGCGCATCGCGCGTGGTGTAGCCGGAAAACCCGCGAGGCAGTACGTCGGCGCGCCGGACGTATCGCTCCGCCAAGCGGGCGACAAAGCCGCGCGATTCGACGACCACGCCCATTTCCGTGATGGTGTCTCCGAAACAGACAATCTTTTTCATGCGGCACCCTGGCTATCCGTGCAACGGTAACAGATTTGCGGGAATGGAAAACTTCTTTTTCGGAGCGACTGGAAGCGTGGTAGGGTAGGCGCACTTTTGGTGGGGTTTCAGAATTCTGTGAAAAAACAATCCAAACATGCCTTGCTCGATTACTTGCGCGCACATACGCGCCGTGTGGTGCTGGGGGTGACGGCCGTGACCTTCAGCGTGTTGATCGGCGTCTTGATCCCGTTCATCACGCGTTTTGCCGTCGATGACCTGGTGGACGGGGGCGTGCGCTGGTCGACGATTCTGGGGTATGCGTGCGCCTATCTGGCGGCGGCGCTCTGTTCCGCTTCGTTCGGACTGTGGATGCGCAAGTTGTTGTTGTCGCTCGGGCACCGGATCGAATACGAGATACGGCGCGACATATTTGCGCACCTGACACGACTGGACTATTACTTCTACAGTCGACAGCGTACGGGCGATTTGATGACGAAAATGACCTCGGACCTCAATGCCGTGCGCGAGTTTGTGGGGCAGGGCATATTGCAGGGGGCCCGCACGTCGATAGGGTTCGTGCTCGCTTTCGGTATCATGTTCGCCATCAACGTGCGCATGGCGTTGGTGATGTTGTTTCTCCTCCCGACGACCAGTTTGCTGTTCTTCCTGCTGTTACGCATTATTCGCAGGCGATACGAAGAGACGCAGGAACAATTTTCGATCATCTCCAACTATTCCCAGGAAAGTTTTGCGGGGATCCGAACCATTCGCGGCTACGGCATTGAGGACCGGCAGAACGCTCATTTCGCGCGTCTGAACGAGACGTATATCGATCTGAAGATGGCGTTGAGCCGGGTGGAACGGCCTTTATGGCCTGCCATGAGCATGCTTTTCAGTATCGGCGTCGTCCTGATCCTGTGGATCGGCGGCCGGCAGGTGGTCGCAGGAGAATTGAGTGTCGGCGCGTTCGTACAGTTCATGCAGTACCTGTTCATTCTGCAATGGCCGATGCTGGCGTTGGGTTGGACCATCAACTTGCTGCAACGCGGTTTGACGAGTTGGAAACGGATCCAATCGATTCTGGACGCCGAACCGCAGATACGTGATGAGACACCGGCAGAGAGTGAGGAAACGGCGCCGCCGCGCGGCGATATCGTATTTGATCGGGTGCGCCTGGATATGGGCGGCGTGACGGCGCTGGACGATATCCAGTTGACCGTTGCCCGGGGGGAGACCCTGGGTATTACGGGTCCGACCGGCAGCGGAAAGACGGTGTTGGTCTGGTTGATTGCGCGATTGATCGAGCCCACGGACGGGCGGGTATTGATCGGCGGACGGGATGTCCGTTCCTTCCCTTTGCAAACCCTGCGGCGTTACGTAGGGATCGCCCCGCAGGAGGCCTTTCTCTTTTCCGATACCCTCGCGAACAATATCGCTTTCGGACTGGAAGAGACGGATTTGGAAAAAGTGTTTACCGCCGCGGAGGTCGCGGAGCTGAGTCCGGACATCGAGTCGTTCCCCAAGAGATATGAAACCCTGCTCGGCGAACGCGGCGTGACCCTGTCCGGCGGACAGCGCCAGCGAACGGCCATCAGCCGCGCCATAGCGCGGAACCCGGCAATCCTGATTCTTGACGATGTGTTCTCGGCCATCGACACGCAGACGGAAGCGAACATCCAGGCCCGGCTGGGATCGGTAATGACCGAGCGCACATCGATTGTCATCAGTCATCGCGTATCCAGCCTGCGCCACGCCGACCGGATTATCGTGCTGGAGAACGGTCGGATTACACAACAGGGCACGCACCGCGAATTGGTGGAGCAGCCCGGATATTATCGCGATCTCGACGAGGTGCAACGCTTGGAAGCCCGTTTGGAGACCGAATCATGATTGCGCCGGAACCGGAAATACACGGGAAGCTTTTCGACTGGGGCCTGACGCGCCGGTTGTTGGCGTATGTCCGTAAATACCGGCTCATGTTGTTTATCGCAGTCGTGTTCATCCTGTTCATGGCGCTGGTCAACAGCTTCATGCCCGTGCTGCTCAAGGTGGCCATCGATGATTATCTGGTGGGGGGGGAGGACGGGCTTTCCTCCGCCGAACGCATTGCCGGAATTACGCGGATCGGACTCTTCTACATCGGCATGGCGGCCCTGGCCTTTCTGTTCAGATACGTTCAGAGTTATCTGATGGCCTGGACGGCCGAGCATATCATTTATGATATGCGTGCCGATATTTACGAAAAGATCCTCCGACTGCCTTTGCGTTACATGGATCGGAATCCCGTCGGCCGATTGATGACGCGCGTGACGTCCGATGTCGACGCCATGCAGAAGATGGTGACGGACGGACTGGTCGGATTGATCGCCGACCTGTTCGCCCTGTTCGCCATCATGGGGTTCATGGTGTATTTGAGCCCGCGTCTGGCGTTCACCTTGTTCGCCGTATTTCCGGTTCTCTTTGCGGTCATGGCCTGGATCAATCGCAACACGCGCCGCGCTCACCGGCAGGTGCGTTATCGGCAGTCGGCGCTGAACGCGTATCTGCAGGAAATGATTACCGGCATGTTGACGGTTCAGATGTTCAATCGCGAGCAACGTGTGAGGGAACGGTTCGACGAGCGGAACAGCTCGTTGCGCGAAGGCTGGATCGAAGCCGTCCGCTGGGTCAGCTATTTCTTCCCGGCCATGGAGATCCTGAACGCCGTATCGATCGCGTTGGTGCTGGGCGTGGGCGGCGCGGCCATCCTGGCGGGGTCGGACGCGGTGACGATCGGGGTAGTGGTCGCGTTTCTGGCGTATATCAGGGATTTCTTCAGGCCCTTGGAGGATCTGTCCGAGAAATCGACGGTGTTTCAGACGGCCATGGCGTCTTCGGAACGGATCTTCGGCCTGATGGACGAGCCCGAAGACGTGCTCGACCCGAAGGAGCCCGTGCCGATCGATCACTTTCGCGGCGCGGTGGCGTTCGAGCATGTGGCTTTCGCCTATGTGGACGAGGATTGGGTCCTGCGCGATCTCTCTTTCCGGATTGATCCGGGCGAATCCGTTGCGATCGTAGGCGCGACCGGCGCCGGTAAGACGTCGATTATCAGTCTCATTTCACGCTTCTACGACGTGCAACGGGGTTGCGTCAAAGTAGACGATCGTGATGTGCGGGCCTATCGGCAGGTGGACCTTCGGCGACGGATCGGCGTGGTGATTCAGGACCCGTTTATCTTTTCGGGGAGCATCGCGTCCAACATCAGTCTGCACAATCCCGATGTCACGCGCGAACAGATCGTGCAGGCGGCGCGGTATGTCAACGCGCATCGCTTTATCGAAAAGCTTCCGGACGGATACGATACGCGCGTGCAGGAGCGAGGCATAACATTGTCTACGGGGCAGAAACAGTTGCTTGCCCTGGCGCGTGCGCTGGTGCAGAACCCCGATATCCTGTTGATTCTGGACGAGGCGACGGCGAATGTGGACACGGAATCCGAGCAGTTGATTCAGGAGGCGCTGAAAAGGCTCATGAAAGGGCGCACCAGCATCGTCATCGCGCACCGGCTGTCCACCATTCGCGGGGTGAACCGCATCATTGTCATGAAGCACGGAAGGAAGATCGAGGAGGGGTCTCACGCCGAATTGATCCAACAGGAAGGCTACTACCGGCGGCTGTACGAGTTGCTCGCCCATCAGCCGGCATGAGGCCTTGCATGGCGCGGGACGTTGTCCATCACAATCCTTAGCGAATAATCGCCGGGGACCCGCCTGCGCAAAGCCTCCGGCGCGGCAGGCAGAGCCCCGGCCTACAACCACGGACCTTTGTAGGCCGGACCTCTGCGTCCGGCGCATTCACCCAATGGGGTCAGTTTGTCGGGTTCGCTAAGGATTATGGCTGCCCATGCCTCATAGCGCCAGCAGGTTTGTGCGGGGAAAATGTCGGTCAGCCGCAACGCAGGCAGCGCACTTTCCCGAATACGTCGTTGTCTTCCGTTTCTTCCATGGCGTAATCAAGCAGTACGCGCAACGCTTTGGAAGCGTCGGGCAGGTCGTGGTCCTTCGCCTTATTCTCCAACCAGGCCTGTTGGTCCGCTTCAATTTCGAAGGATACGGTCATTTTGGATTTGGTTGCCATCGGGTCTCCTTTCTTTTGGGATCAGGTTGATGTTGCCGTCGGTATGTTGACATCTATCGGCAGGCCGATGCGAAAGCACGCGCCCCCAAGCGGCGAGTCCACTACTTCCACGCGCCCGTGGTGGGCGTCGGCGCAGGCCTTGACGGACAGCAGGCCCAACCCTTTGCCTTGATGTTTTGTGGTATAGAAGGGCGTGAAAATCATTTCGCGTTCCTTTTCCGGGATGCCCGGACCGTCGTCGTGCACTTCGACGACGCAATGTCCCCCTTCACGCCGCGCGGTCACCTCGATTCGGCCCTGATGTTGGCAGGCGTCGGCTGCGTTGATGATCAGGTTCATTACCATCTGATGGATCAGCACCGGGTTCCCGATCATGGTAAATGTGTCTTCCGCACCAAGAGAGAGGTCGCATGAACGCACCCGGATATGGGTGCGCGCCAAGTCCACCGTCTTCTCGATCGTTTCGATGAGGTCCATCCGCTCGAAGACGTCGGGCGGTTCCGGTGAGGTCGATTGGCCCAGTCGCTTCGTTAGTTCCTTCAAGCGCTCATTGGACTCCTTCAATTGTTCAATGCGCTTGGGATGCGCCGGGTCGGCGCTCTTTTCCTTTGATAGCTGTTCGATGGCATAATCAAGGACTGTCAGCACATTGTTGATGTCATGGGCCACCGAGGCGGCGAACATGCCGGCCAACGCCCGGTTTTCGGAGAGAATCAAGGCCTCCCGCTGGTGGGCGCACACGCGTTCTTCATGAGCGATACGCCGAAAAAGAGGGTAGCCAAAGACAAGCAGTAATACGGCGGTTACGATGATAAACCCGACGCCTTTGATCTGTTCAAGATATTTCAAATGTGCGACGGATTCAGCAAAATGTGCAGCCAAGTAGCCCGACAAGACGATGTAGGTGATTCCCAGCACCAGATAGATTGCTGCAATCGTAATGGAAAGCTTCCACGGAGAGAACGTCGGAAGCGCAAACGCGCCACGCTTCTTTCGCGGCTTCCCTTTATTGGATCTCGGACCTGAGCTGTTTGCGCGCAAGTATTGACCCTCCCTTGATACAGCACTTGTACGCCGGAGCGCGCATCGTGTAAATGCCGAATTCCGCCTCTTCATGCGGAAACACAGGCCGCTACATGGGCCGCAGAAGCTCGAACAGACGCGTCCGGACCGGGTCAATGCCCTCGTTCTGTTCGGCGCTGACCGGCAACGGGGTCACGCCGGTCCGTTCGATGAATTCAGGCAGATAAAGTTGCGCTTCATCCATATCCATCTTGTTGGCTACCACGAGGCGGGGGCGATTAATCAGTTCCGCGTTGTACGCCGCGAGTTCGTGGAGGAGCCCGGAAAAATCGTCGGCGGGATGGCGTCCGTCAATCCCCGCCATGTCGATGACGAACACCAGCACGCGGGTACGTTCGATATGTCGAAGAAAGTCGTGGCCGAGGCCGGCGCCGGTATGAGCACCGTCGATGAGGCCGGGGATATCGGCGATGCGCGCCCGGGTATCATCGTCGAATTGGAGCGTGCCGATTACGGGGTTCAACGTGGTGAACGGGTAGGGCGCCACCTTCGGGTGCGCGTTGGTCAAACGACTGAGCAAGGTGGATTTCCCGGCGTTCGGATAGCCGGTCAGTCCGACGTCCGCCGTGAGTTTCAGCTCGAGGGTGACGGTCCGGGTTTCGCCGGCTGTGCCGGGCGTGGATTCGCGCGGCGCCTGATGCGAGGGTGTGGCGAAGTGGATATTCCCGAGTCCGCCGCGCCCGCCCCGGGCGAGGCGCAGCGTGGCCCCGTCTTCAAGCACCTCGCCGATTCGTTCGCCGTTGTCATGGTCCCAGGCGACCGTTCCACAAGGTACTTTCAGGAACAGGTCCGTCCCGTTCTTGCCGTGCCGGTCCTTGTTCCGTCCCTGTCCCCCGTGCGGAGCGCGTTGATGGGGACGATAATACAGATCGAGCAGTGAGTCCGTGTTTTCGGATGCCTGAATATATACGGATCCCCCATGGCCGCCGTCCCCGCCGGATGGCCCGCCCCGGGGCACGTATTTTTCGCGACGAAAGGCTACGCACCCGTCGCCGCCGTTGCCCGCGGTGACGTGGAGGCGTACGCGATCTTTGAAGGTGATGGTTTTCATCGGTGGCTCAGCATAGCGCAAGCACCGGGCCACGATAAGCGAATTTCGTCCCCGCGCAGCAATTCAAGAGGAGACTCGGTCGTGGTTCTTCCGGCGCATGTGGTGGACATGAAAAAGGCGGACCGATCGGTCCGCCTTGTCTCAAATGAAAAGTGCGCGCCGATCAGGCGTGCGTCAATTCGCGCACGTTGACGCGTTTCCCGCGTTTGTCGAATTCCACCACCCCTTGTTTCAAGGCAAACAGGGTAAAGTCGCGGCCCATCCCGACGTTGGTTCCGGGCACATATTTCGTGCCCAGTTGCCGTACCAGAATGCTGCCCGCTGTGACGGCCTGACCGCCAAACCGTTTCACGCCGCGTCGTTGTCCCCGGCTATCGCGTCCGTTCTTGCTGGTGCCCTGTCCTTTTTTATGCGCCATTGTCCACCTCCGCCGGCTCTTTGGCCGCCGTTTCTTTTTTCTTCGATTTGGTTTGCTCGCCGATTTGCAAAATCTTGATGCGGGTCAGTTCCTGACGGTGGCCTAACTTACGCTTATAACCCTTGCGCCGTTTCTTCTTGAATGAAACGACTTTCGGGCCGCGAAAATGTTCCAGGACTTCCGCTGTGACCCGTGCACCCGACACTGTCGGCGCGCCCACGGTAAGTGTTTGCCCATCGGATTGGGCCAACACGCGGTCTATGTCCAGCTTCGTCCCGGCTTCGCCGTCGAGGCGTTCCACATCAAGCACTTGGCCTGTTCCGACGCGGTACTGTTTGCCGCCCGTTTCTATTACTGCATACGCTTCCATAACGTTTTCCAATGGATGACTGGATGAATACTCTAGGATCCCTGCTGGGGAAATCAAGACGCAGACACTATGTAATGGGGCCGACAAAGTCAACCCGTATATCGCATGTTTCTACAACCTGTTTTCGTGCAGGCAATTGTGGATGCTTCGCCCGAGCCCGTCAAGGAAGTTCTGCGTGTTGAAGCGTTCCGCGTTCTTTCGTATATGGGCGGGGTCCCACGAATGGGCGGCGCCGGTTTCCACGGCTTCCTGCAGTGATTCAGCGGTTTGTTCCGGGAAATGGATGCCGGTTTCGTGGTCGATCACCGTTTCCAAGGCGCCGCCTTTACCGTAGGCAATCACGGGTTTTCCGCAGGCTTGCGCTTCTACGGGTACAATCCCGAAATCCTCTTCGCCGGGAAAGATCAGCATCCTGCACTTGCGATACAGTTTCAGAATGTCCTCATCGCTCTGCCAGCCCGTGAATCGGGTTTGTGCGCCGGCGGCTGCGCGGAGTCTTTCGTATTCGGTGCCTGTCCCCACAATGACCAGCGGATATTCGGAACGCCGGTACGCTTCGACCGCCACATCCACGCGTTTATAGGGAACCAGCGCGGAGACAATGAGGTCGAAGCCGTCATGGCCCGGTTCTCGGTCGGGGGTGCAACGTTCCGTGTCCACCGGTGGGTAGACGACTTCGGCATCTCTCCCGTAAAAGCGCTGGATGCGCTGTTGCACATGATGGCTGATGGCGACGAAGCGGTCGACCCGACTGGAATTGCTGTGGTCCCAGCGGCGCAAAGCGCGCAGGACGGGCTTGAGTCCCATCTTCTTGACCGGATTGGAACCGAAATATTCGTCGTAGAATGTCCAGGCATAGCGCATGGGCGTGAAACAATAGCAAAGGTGTCGCGCGCCCTCCGGTCGGGGCAAACCCTTCGCTATGCAATGGCTGGTGCTGATCAGGAGATCGGCCGGGGCGGGTTTGAAACGGGATACGATCCAAGGGTAGAGGGGCAGAAAATAACGGTACCAACGCATAATGCCCGGTACGCGTTGCAGTGGCGAGGTCAGGATGGGATGCCGGTTGATGGTATCGGATATGCCCGCGGGTTCGTGGATCAGCGTATGAACGGGCGCGCCGGGGAATCCTTCGCACAGCAATTCCAGCACCCGTTCTCCGCCGCGCATCCCGGTCAGCCAATCATGTGAGAGCGCGACTTTCAGTTCCGCCCATTCTTTGGGGAATTGTTTCATAGCCGCCCTACTGTATGGAAACTGTCACGGAAGTCGAGTCATCCGCGTTGTCGTGTCGCGGGTCGTCGCTACATGAGCTCTCCCCACCTTATCCCACACTTTGCAAAGTGTGGGATGCGGCGGGGTCATGTGTCGAGGCGCGATAAGCGGTCGGCGCGCCGTACCGGTTCGGGAAGGCGATAGCCCTGACCGCAGGCGAGCACAATCCGGACGGCGGTGTCCAGATTCAGGCCGTGGCCGATACTGATGTATACCGGCTTGACCCGATCGCGCGTGCGAAGGACGGCCCCAATGATTTCGTTCTTGTCCACGAGCGGCGTGGAATCGCCGCGATACGGTCCGGGCGTCGTGTGCGTGCCCGTCAAACGGCTCTTCCCGCAGCCGATGGACGGAAGTCCCGTGATCACGCCGATATGACTTGCGATGCCGAAGCGGCGGGGATGGGCAATGCCTTGTCCATCGCACAGTAACATGTCCGGCTCGGTTTTGAGTTTGCGCAGCGTGGCCAACAAGGCCGGCGCTTCGCGGAAAGACAGCAGGCCGGGGACATACGGGAAGCGCAACGGGCGTTCGGCTTGGTGTTGCTCGATCACCCGCGCCTCGGGGATGTCCCAAAGGACAACAGCGGCACGGCAGTATGCGCCGTCCCGCGAAAATGCCGCGTCCAGTCCTGCGATGAATCGCGGCGACCGACCTGAACCATGCTTGCGTACTTGTCGCGCGAGATCGCGCTGTATCTCAACGGCACGACGCGGCGAAACCCGCCAGCGATGCGGACAACGCGGTAGTTTCATGCGGGCGCGCTCCGGCGTCGGCGACGCAATCCCCGGACGATGACCGCCAGCAGGACGCACACAAGCACCACGGCCACGATGGGCGCGGACAAGGCGATCAACGCCATGACGGCCGATCCGGCGGTTTCAGCGGTCGATACAGCGGGGTTCGCGATCCCGCCCGTGCCAAGCGTCGTCGCGCTACGCGCCAAGACGCTTGAAAGCTGAATCGAGCCCGTAATGCCGCCGCCCGCAATCACCGCCAACGTCCATTTCATGGCCGGATCAAAGTCGGTCAGCACCGCCGCGGAAATAAGGATTCCGGCGATTACAGCCAAAGGCGATGCGATCGTATCGAGCGCGTGGTCCACCCAGGGGATGTAGTACGCCGCGATCTCACACAGGGTCGCTGCCCCGAAGATGATCAATGCCGTGTCCGACGTCATCCACGCCAGTTCGTCGCTGATAGGAATATCCGTCATGCGCACGGCGAGGTTCAGGATCAACCACGGCAGAAATACACGGAATCCGCACGCGGCGCTTAACCCGATACCCAGACCAATGACGAGCCAGTCGGCATTCATGATGTAATAAATGTAGTCGCGCGCACGCCGTGCGGCAATACGATTAGACGTGCGAAATCCCTCGCATACGTGTAGAGTTGAGACATGGAAGATTATGTTACAGTTGTTTGTCCGTTCTGCGCCGCGTCTTTCGCCGTTGAGGTCGATGTGACCGGCGGCGGTGATCAGGTGTTCATTTCGGATTGCGAGGTTTGTTGTCGTCCCGTTCAAATACATGTCGCCTTTGACGAAGCGGGAGAAATCACGTGCGAAGTCAACACCGACGTGTGAGCCCCGTCCGGTTTAGCCCTTGAGCCGGCGGGTGGTTACCGCCTATGCTGTCGCCGATTTTTCATCACCCTGTGTGCGACGAGCGCATCGAACAGCCATGCTGACGATTAAGACCATAGCAGAGATGCAGGCGTGGGCCGGCGCGTCACAGCGTCAGGGCCGGCGCATAGCCCTTGTTCCCACGATGGGCTACCTGCATGAGGGGCACCTGTCACTGATACGGCTTGCCCGGGAGAGAGCCGACCAGCTGGTGGTCAGCCTGTTTGTAAACCCGACGCAATTCGCTCCGAACGAGGACTTCGATCGTTATCCCCGCGACGAGGCGCGCGATGCGGCCTTATGCGAGGCGGAAAACGTGGATGTGCTGTTCCAGCCCCCGGTGGACGAGATGTATGCGCCGGGACATGCGGTGTATGTTGATGAGGACGGCGTGGCGCGGACGCTGGAGGGCGCGCATCGGCCCGGCCATTTCCGCGGTGTCCTGACGGTGGTTGCCAAACTCTTTCTGGCGGTCCATCCCGATGTCGCGGTGTTCGGCCGCAAGGACGCGCAGCAATTATGGCTTTTGCAGAAAATGGTGCGCGACCTGAATTTCCCCGTGGCGATCGCGGCCGGGCCGACCGTGCGCGAGCCTGATGGGCTGGCATTGAGCTCCCGTAACGCCTATCTCGAGGGCGCACTTCGCGAGCAGGCGCTCTGCCTGTCGCGCGCATTGCGCGAGGCGCGACGCCGTTTTCAGGAAGGCGAGCGCAACGCCTATCTCTTGCGCGGAGCCATGCTGGATATCATTTCCGCCGCGCCGGACGCCCGGATGGACTACATCGAAATCGTGGATGCGGAAACCTTCGCGCCCGTTGCCGTTGTAAACCGCCCCGCATTGGCGTTGCTTGCAGTGCGCGTAGGAGGGACGCGACTGATCGATAACATGGAGCTGAGCGAAGGAGCCGCCTCTTGAATCTCCGTCCCTTGCTTGACGCGCTGGAGGAACTGGACCGGTACCCCCCGTCCACGGAAGTCCGGCCCGCCCGCGAACAAAGCCTTCTCGCTATCGGGCGTTTCCTTGAAACGCATATCCGGTCCGGTCAACCTTTTGATTTAAAGGCGGTGCATCCGAATCCGCTCTGGCATGTGTTCGAGGAACGATTGCACAACGCGTTCCTGCGCGCGCGCGACAAAGCGCCGGCGCCCGGGGTGGTCCGTATGCACCAGGCCTACAGCAGCGGCGTCATTTTCCAGTCGCGCGACCGTGTCGTGGGCGTTGACGTCGTTCCGCTGCGCCGCGTGTACGGGTGGGAGGATCGTTTTAAGATGACTGAACACCTGGCCGATTGGTTGGATGCGTTGTTGATTACGCATCGGCATGAGGACCATTACGATAGCGAACTGGTGCGCGCGTGTCTTCGGGCCGGTACGCCCGTATATATGCCCGAACCCCTCGCGCGCACGTGGAAACCGACGCCGTTACTCAACGCGGTGTGCGACGGCGATGAGTGGGAAGTGGCCGGTCTGCGTGTACAAGCGAGAACCGGGATTCATGTCTGGAGGGACGAGGCGTCCGCGATGCCGTTGTGCGTGTATGAGATGGTCTGGCCCGACGGCCTGGCGGTCGTGCATGGCGGCGACGTAGATTATACGAAGAACCTGGAGAAGTCGGCGGGTTTGGACATTCACGCATTCTTTCTCCCGTGGCGCGCACCGAACGCCCTCTACGAGGAGGGTCATCACCTACAGAAGGCCCCTTTGCATGAAGCCGTACGGATGGCGCTGGATCGGCTCGAGCCCGACGTGCTCTTCTTTGAACATTGTGCCGAACTCGAACACGTGTATGACGGTTTCCCGGCCTCGTTCGATATGGCCTTCGACTTGAAACGATCGCTGCCGGTTGCTTCGGAACTGCTGTTTTGGGGTGAATGGATGGATTTGCCCGTTTCTGCATGACACGGTCCCGTTCGACGGTCTACATATAGGGGCTATGAATCAGGCCGTATCCTTACAAGAACGCTCCAGAACCCAGCGTCTGACTTTGTGGCTTCAGCGGTTAGGCGCGGATTGGGTTGAGCGCATGAAAATGCGCGAGCATCTGTTCATGATCGCCGTAGCGATCCTGATCGGCGTGCTCGGCGGTTTCGGGGCTGTGGGGTTCCGCCATCTCGTGGAATTCGTGCATCTGGTATGCTGGGGCGATGCGCATATCACCCCCGACCTTCTGGCCGGTCGCCCGATCTGGCAGGTGATCCTGATGCCGGCATTAGGCGGTTTGATTGTCGGGCCGATTGTGTACGTGCTGGTGCGTGAAGCGAGGGGACACGGCGTGCCGGAAGTGATGACCGCGGTAGCGATCCGGGACGGGCTCATACGAGGGCGTGTGGCGTTGGCAAAGGCTTTGGCCTCCGCCGTGACCATCGGATCGGGCGGATCGGCCGGGCCGGAAGGGCCGATTATTCAAATCGGTGCAGCGATCGGCTCGAAAGTCGGCCAGGTGATCCGTGTATCGCGGAAACGTCTCCGCACGTTTGTCGCCTGTGGCGCGGCGGCGGGATTGGCCGCCACGTTCAATGCGCCGATTGCCGGTTCATTGCTTGCCGTCGAGGTCATTCTCGGACAATTCGGTGTGGCGCAGTTCAGTCCCATCGTTGTTTCCGCCGTCATTGCCACCGTGATATCGCGTCATTATCTCGGCGGCGAAGCCGTGTTCAGCGTGCCGGAATATGAACTGGTGAGCATGGCCGAGCTCGGTCCGTACCTCGTCCTTGGTGTGTTATGCGGTCTCGTGTCGGTGGTGATGATTCGCGGCCTGTATTGGACGGAGGACGCGTTTGCCGGTGTCCGGCGTGTGCCGAACTGGGTGAAGCCGGCGATCGGCGGGTTGATGCTGGGCTGCGTGGGGCTCCTGCTCCCCCATGTTTATGGCGACGGAGAGCTGGTCATCAACATGATCCTGCACGACCAGTTGGTCTGGTGGCTGTTACTCGTTCTCGTGCTGGGCAAATTGCTTGCCACGGCGCTCACGCTGGGCTCGGGCGGCAGCGGCGGCGTGTTTGCACCGGCATTATTTATCGGGGCTGCGACGGGCGGCGTCATGGGTTCCCTCGTCGGAGTGCTTATGGGCGACTCGGCGGGCGCGCCGGGCGGCTACGCGTTGGTCGGAATGGGCGGCTTGGTGGCCGGCACGATGCATGCGCCGATTACCGCCATCATCATGATTTTCGAAATCACGGACAGTTATCGTATTATCCTGCCGTTGATGTTCGTTTGCATCATCAGCATCCTCGTCTCTTCCCGTTTTCATCGGGAATCGATATATACCTTGAAACTGATTCGCGAGGGCATTGACATCTTCCGCGGCCAATCACTGGATGTGCTCAAACCTTTCCAGGTTCGCAACGTTGTGCAGGATGACTATGAGGCGATCCCTCCCGACATGCCGGTCGGGCAAATGATGGAGCGCGTCATACAGGGCGTTCGCTCGCAGTTCTATGTGGTACGCAACGACGGGTCGTTGCTGGGCGTCATTCTGTTGCGCGAACTGGGGCGCGTCTTGACGCGGCGCGAAGGGTTGGAGCAGGTCTTGTTGGCGATGGATTTGGCGCATGAAAATACTGCGGTCTGTGTCCCGGAAGAATCGTTGAGCGAGGTGCTTCTGAAATTCGAGCAATCCGGCATGGCGGAATTGCCGGTAGTGGCGGATAAGACGTCCCGACGCTTCCTCGGTGTGTTGCATTACAAAGAGGTCATCGCCCTGTACAACAGTGAGATCATGAAACGCGATACCGCGGACGGATTGGCCATGCGAGTGGGCCTGGCCGATCGCATGGAGAAAGTGAAGATCGCGGAAGGCATTTCGATGGTGGAATGGGAACCTCCGCCCGACATGTGGGGGAAGACACTCGCCGATATCCGGTTACCCTTGAAATATAACGTGCGCGTGATGCTGGTGAAGCGGCGTCGTGATCACGGGGCCGGCCACGATATCGTGCCCGTTTCGCCCGGTCCCCATTATGTGATCAGCGAGGGCGACTCCTTTATCCTGTACGGCCCGGACGACGCCTTGGAGAAAGTGCCACAGGTTTGAAGAGTAAGAAGTAAGAAGTAGAAAGTAAGAAGTAAAAAGTATGAAGTGAGAAGTGAGGAGTGGAAAGTAGCCGCTCTTGACTACTCACTTCTTACTTTTTACTTCTTACTTCTCACTTTCTACTCCTCATCCCGTCAGGATATCGATCACGTCGTCTTTGGTCGTTGCGCCCAGAATCCGGTCTCTTATGGATGCGTCGTTCAATTGGCGGCTGATTTCGGCGAGGAATTGAATGTGCGGCCCGGTCCGGTTGGCGGGGGACAAGGTCATGATCAGAAAATGCGCCGGCTGCCGGTCCACCGACTGAAATTCCACGCCGTTCTTGTGCACGCCCACGGCCACCACGAGGCTGTCCACACAATCGCTTTTCCCGTGCGGGATGGCGATACCGTTCAGCATGCCGGTGGACATCTTCTTTTCGCGATCCCAGATCGCCTTGGCCGCAGCCTTCCGGTTCGTGACCTTTCCGGCCGCGGTGAGCATGTCCAGCATTTCCTCGATTACTTGTTCCTTGTTCTCTCCCTGCATGTCCAGAGAGATCACTTCTTTCGTCAAAATTTTCCGTATATTCATCTGCGTTACCCGTGTCGCGATTGAAAGGGGCACATAATGTGCTCGTGACAACGGAAGGTCAATCCCGCAATCCGGGGCCGGGTTCCGGTCATTGCGGTCAGGGCGTTTTTTTCTTTATGTGCATGACGGCCTTGTCCACACTGGCGTCATGATGAAAATGCGTACATTAGGTTATACAGGTGAACAATTAACGACGGTCGGTCTTGGCACGTGGGCTCATGGAGGCGGTGACTGGGGCTTCGGCTGGGGCGCCCAGGACGACGCCGAATCCGTGCGCGCGATTCGGGCGGCGCTGGATACCGGCATGAACTGGGTGGACACCGCCGCTGTATACGGGCTGGGCCATGCCGAAGAGGTGCTTGGCCGTGCGTTGAAAGAACTTCCTGAGAAACCGTTTGTAGCCACCAAATGCAGTCTGTTGTGGGACGATGAAACCCGCAAAACGAGATCCTCGCTCCGAGCCGATAGTGTGCGCGCGGAATGCGAAGCGAGCCTCCAACGGCTCGGCCTGGAGGTGATAGACCTCTACCAGATCCATTGGCCGAAACCGGACGAGGAAATCGAAGAGGGTTGGGGCGCTGTGGCGGACTTGATCCGCGAAGGGAAGGTCCGTTACGGCGGCGTATCGAATTTCTCCGTGGACCAGATGAAGCGGGTGCAGTCCATTCATCCCATTGCCTCTTTGCAACCCCCCTACAGCATGTTGGAAAGAGGCGTGGAATCGGAACTGCTTCCGTGGTGCGCTGAAAACGAGGTCGGCGTGATTGTGTATAGCCCGTTGCAGAAAGGATTGCTCACGGGAAAGATCGATCGCGCTTACGTTGAGGCGATGGACGATCGCGACCATCGCAAGGCGCGTGATCCCATGTTCCAGGAACTGGCCCTTACGGATATTCTGAAGAAGGTGGATCGTTTACGACCGATCGCTGCGGCGCTCGATATTAATCTGACGCAATTGGCCATTGCCTGGGTCTTGCGGCGCTCCGAGGTCACGGCGGCGATTGTCGGTGCACGTCGTCCCGATCAGGTCGAAGGAGTGGCGCCGGCGTCAGACGTGACGTTGTCGGAACAGACGGTGACGGAAATCGAATCGATTCTCGCTGGATAAGTCTGATCGCCGGCGAGATGCTTGAACGGGTACGGGTTTCGAAACGCTCCCCGCGACCCGCTCCTTTATTCGGTCACGATCCGTTGTTCCGTGCTTGATGGACTGCGCGCTCATGATACTATGGCTTGTTGTCTAGTGAGCGATTCTAATTCAATGCGGGAGCGCATCTATGAGCAAGCCTTTGGTTGTCATTGCAGTTGGCGGTAATTCCTTGATTACGGATTCGACGCATATGAGCGTGCTGGATCAGTATCAAGCGGCCGGGCAGACCAGTCGTCATATTGAAAGTCTGGTGGAAGCGGGGTATCGAGTTGTCATTACGCATGGGAACGGCCCGCAAGTGGGTTTTATTCTGCTGCGATCCGAGTTGGCCAAGGATGTCCTGCATCAGGTGCCCTTGGAGAGTTGTGTGGCGGACACACAAGGCGCGATCGGCTATCAAATTGAACAGACCTTGGCCAATGAATTCCGGAAACGCGGCAAAGACGTCCGGCTATCGACCGTGATCACGCAAGTCGTGGTGGACAAGGACGATCCGGCCTTCACGGATCCGAGCAAACCCATCGGCCCCTTCTACAGCGAGGCGGATGCGCGTAAACATGAGCAGTCGGACGGATGGGCGGTAAAAGAAGATGCGGGCCGGGGCTGGCGTCGGGTTGTGGCTTCGCCGAAACCCTTGGAAATCGTCGAAGAAGACGCCATACGCATTCTCTTGGAACATGATGTTGTGGTCATAGCGGTCGGCGGGGGCGGCATTCCAGTTATACGCGACGAAGACGGCATGCTTACAGGGTGCGCGGCGGTTATCGATAAGGACGCGGCCTCTTGCTTGTTGGCGAAGAATCTGGGCGCCGATACCTTCATCATCTCCACGGCGGTGGACAAGGTGATGTGGAATTTCGGGAAACCGGATCAGAAAGCGCTGGACCGGATCACGGTGGCCGAGGCGAAGCAATACATGCAGGAAGGACATTTCGCCGCCGGCAGTATGAAGCCGAAGATAGAAGCCGCCATCAACTTTCTGGAGGGCGGGGGTAAACATGTTATCATCACCCAACCGCATTTGCTTGAAGAGGCGATCGCCGGCGAGAACGGAACACATATTGTACCGTAAGAAGAGCAGGTTTTGGGTTGTAGGTCTTGGGTTATGGGGTGAAGCCGGATTGCCAAACCTATAACCAACAACCCAAAACCCTGAACCCTGAATACTGAGCACTGAACACTGAACACTGATCCCTGGACTCATCTCCCATGTACATGACCGGATACCAATGCATTTCCTGTGGCGCTGAGCAACCGCGCGAGTTTGAAGGGTACGTCTGCCCGGACTGTGGCGGCAACCTCGACATTCAATACGATTACGACGCCATCCGTCAGGAAGTTGAGAAGAGCGATTCGTTCGGGGGCGCGCGTCAGGATCAGTTCAAATACTTGCCGTTTCTTCCGATTCAATCGGGCGATGCCGCGCCCCCGTTACGTGTTGGCGCGACCCCGCTGTATCCCGTGCCGCGATTAGGGGCGACGGTAGGGCTGACCCATCTGTATCTGAAAGACGAAGGGTTGAATCCCAGCGCATCGTTCAAGGACCGCGCCAGCGCTCTCATCCTGGCGCGGGCACGGGAAACGGGCGTGGACGTGGTGTGCGGTGCGAGCACGGGAAATGCGGGCAGTTCGATGGCCTGTATGGCTGCGGCCGCAGAATTGCCGTGCGTCGTCTTTGTGCCCGAGAAAGCGCCGGCCGCCAAAATTGCACAACTGCTGATCTACGGCGCGCGTGTGATGGCCGTGCGCGGGACCTACGACGACGCGTTTGATTTGTGCGCGAAGGTGTGTGAGGAGAAGGGATGGTTCAATCGTAATACCGGCTTCAATCCTTTTACGCGCGAAGGCAAGAAGACATCGAGTTTTGAGATTTGCGAACAGCTCGATTGGGCAGCGCCGGACCGGGTGATCGTACCGACGGGCGACGGTAATATCATCAGCGGCATCTGGAAGGGGATGAAGGACCTGTACGCCGTTGGTCTGATCGATCAACTGCCGCGCATTGATTGTGCGCAGGCGGAAGGCAGTGCGGCGATCACGAACGCCGTGAACCGGCTGCGCGAGTCCGGGAAAACGCCGTCCGGCGTTGATTGGCAATCGGTTCGTATCGAGCCGGTCAGCGCCGAGACCTTGGCGGATTCCATCTCGGTGGACGATCCGCGCGACGGCATGGCGGCCGTGCGCGCGGTGGCGGAATCCGGCGGCCATGCGGTTACCGCGTCGGATGAGGAGATCCTTGCGGCGATCAAGGAGGTGGCGCGCTGTTCGGGCGTGTTCGTCGAGCCGTCGTGCGCGTGCGCATGGGCCTGTCTGCGGAAGCTCACGGAGGCTGGGCGCGTGGACAAGGACGAGCGGATTGTGTGCCTCATGACGGGCAGCGGCCTCAAGGACATTCAAAACGCGCGCAAGGTCGCCGGTGAACCGACGGTTATTGATCCCGACCTCGACGCAGCGCTCGCAGCGTTGGGGTAGTGTCGTGTCCCGGAATGAACCTCGAAGTGGAGGGTCACGCTTCGGCGTGACCTGGACGCGCGGAAGCGCGTCCCTCCAAGAGAGCAGATGGCTTCTGCAACACCACGCTGGAAACGACAATGGCCTTCAGGGAGCGGAGGTCGGGTAGCTCCCCTAACGCCTCATTGAGCAGCCTCAACGCCGTCGGGATGTGTTCGCGAAATCGTTCGCAGCCGGGCAGTACGCTCAAGCGAGCATACGCGCCAATCGCCTGGCACAGGCGCTGCACGCACGCATAACGATAACTCTCCACGGTGAACGTGTCGGCTCCAGCGCGTTGGGCATAGTAATCGAGTAATTCCTCACGCGCTTCGCGCGACAGCGCGACGTACGGATCGCACAGCAAAGAGGCCAGATCGTATGCCGCTGGACCTAGGCGCATGCCCTGAAAATCAATGAATACGGGCTCGTCGCCCCGAAAGAATATATTGCTTGATTGCAGGTCGCGATGAAGCAGTACGGGTTGGGTACGCGTCATTGTGCGCGCCACACGTTGCAGCTCGCGATTGATCCTTGTAATGACCGACTCGTCGAGGTGCAAGCAGCCGCGCAGATAGTGGTCCTCAAACAGGTCGCGTTCGTAACGGTACAGCGCCGGGCCGAACGGCGGCATGCTTGGTACGCGCGAGCGGCGGAACGCGCGGGTGACGCGTCCGTGCAGATCCAATACGCGGTCGAGGATCGTGCGATATAGTACGAGCAGTTGCGACGTGTCGAACTCCCCATCTTGCACGAAGTGCTTTGGAGTGCGGCGCCTCTGCGCCGCTTTCGTCACGGCGTAGCGAAGCGAAGACGGATAGGATTGGGTCATCCGATCCAGCAGGGAATCGTCGCCCACATCTTCCAGAATCGCCCACGGCTCGGTCTTGGACGCATACAAGACTTCAGGTACGGGCCATTCTTGTCTCCGTAGAAAGCGGGCCTGCCGCACGTAATAACTATTCTCCGTGCGGGCCGGATCGTAGCGCATCAGCATGATGCTGTTAGTTGCAGCAACAGCCGTCTGTGCCCGGTCATCCCGAGCGGAGCGGCCTGTCCGCCGTAGCCGCTTCGGCGAAGGTGGAAGCGAAGTCGAGGGATCTCCATCCTTCTCCACCTGCCCGAGATGCCTCGACTTCGCTCGGCATGACCCGTCGTCGGGCGGTTCGGCGAAGATCCGGATGAAGGAGCGTGCGGAGCCGCGCGCAGGGAGAAGGTTTACGGTGAATGGAGGGGCAAGCTCCTGCTTGCCCGATTTGTGGTCCGGTCCGGGCACGCAGAAGCGTGCCCCTCCGAGTTGGCGTCTCAAAGCATGGATTTCGCGATCCGACAATCCCAGCGGATAGCGCACCGCGACACCCGACACCCGCCGCTCGACACGCGCTCCGCGCCCGATCACCGCATCCTCCACACGCGCGCCCGCCGTAATCTCCGCGTCGTCCCAGGTCACGCAGTTCCTCAGTGTCGCGCTCGGGTGAACACGGGCGGTGGGCGAGAGGCAGGTGTTAGTGCTGTGCCCCGGATATGACCTCACATTGGAGGGGCACGCTTCCGCGTGACCCGGACGCGCAGAAGCGCGTCCCTCCAATATAAATGAGCTGTGGGCCGTGTCCCAGTGTGCCTGCAGGTAGCGTTCTGGTGTCCCGACATCCGCCCAGTATGCCTCGGGCACGGTGACAGCTTCGACGCGTTGTCCTTTTCCCATGGCGCGCTCGTAGGCCGTGATGATGGACGCGAACCCAGACTCAGGTAGGTAGTCCAGAATGCGCGGCGACACAAGGTGCAGGCCACAGAATGTTTGCGTCCATTGTGTCCTCGGTGTCTTTGATTGGAAATTCCTCACGCGCCCGCCTGCAACCTCGACGGTCCGAGGCCCGAGCGTGTCGTGCATCCACAGCGCAGCCAGCGGTCTTGATTGGCGGAAACGACGGAGCAGGGGCGCGGGGTTGAGCAGGGCCACGACATCGGCGTTGATCAGCCAGAATGGCTGCTCGTCGAAAAACCATTCCGCGCGGCGCAGTGCGCCGCCCGTACCTAGAATCTCCGGTTCGTGCGAGCACGTGATGCGGCAGGTTGCATCACTCAACGCGATCGCTTCGCGAATAACCTGATCGGCGCGATGATGGGCGTTGACGAGAATGTCGTGCACGCCCCATCCGCGTAGCAGGTCCACGTTGCGCGCAAGCAACGACCTGTTCCACAACGGCATGATGGCTTTCGGGAGGTCATCGCTCAATGGGCGCATGCGCGTGCCATATCCCGCCGCAAGAATCATGGCCTTGCGGGGGCGCGGGATGGTCTTGTTGTATGAACGACTCATTCGAGGCTGATGATAGGCATTGCGCCCGGTCTTCGCAAGCGAAGCATCTGCAAGGAATGACACGGTTTCCGCTGAAGTCTTGAGTTGTCTCGATCATCGCATCCCGCACTTTGCAAAGTGTGGGATGAGGGGTCGAACGTAGAGCAGGGACAGAGAATCAGTGGCGACACTGGTGTTTATTTCGAGGAGTTTCATCGGCGCAATGCCGATTGGCTCGTGGACAAGAATCTCAACACGTTGTCATGTCGAGGAACCTTTTCGAAGCCGATTTCTATCCGTTTGGCCAGGCCCGTACCAGTTCGATCAATTCCTCCAATTGACCGGTCGGGGTCGGCGCGCTGAGGCGTGGAAAGCGCTTGTTCCGCATGAGCCAGTCACGGTTTCGCTTCATCATGACCTTGCCCTCCCGCGTCTCGATCTCGGCGATGCCCTTCTCGTGCGCGTACAACCGCAGTTCCGTGATCTTGAGCAGACGTTCAAATGCGGGCGGCGGCGGACCCAGCCGGTCGCGGCATTCTTCCTGCACGGCGCGCACCTCGGCTTCGGACGCAAGTCCCGCGATCCGGCGATATAGATTCACGCGTATGCTCTCGTCTTCCACATAGTTGACGGGGATCACGGCGGCATTCTCGTCAGCGGCATGGGACGGCGAGGTGTCGATGAAATCGAGCCGCACCTCTACGTCGATGATCGGGGCGGGTTTCTCTCCTTTCATCCGTGCGATGGTCCGTTCCAGGAACTGGCAATACAAATCGAATCCGACGGCGGCAATATGGCCGCTTTGTTCGGCGCCGAGAATGTTGCCCGCGCCGCGTATTTCCAGGTCGCGCAATGCGAGTTTAAAGCCGGATCCCAAACCGGAATATTTGCGAATGGCCTGTACACGATCGCGCGCGGCCGAGAACATTTGCCCGTGCGGGGGCAACAGCAGGTATGCGTACGCCTTGTGTTTATATCGTCCGACGCGCCCGCGCAATTGGTAGAGATCGGATAGGCCGAATCGGTCGGCGCGCTCGATAAAGATGGTGTTGACGTTCGGAATGTCCACGCCGCTTTCGATGATGGTGGTGCAAAGCAGAATATCATAATCCCCGCGCACGAATCCGGTCATGACCGATTCCAGCTCGCGCTCGTTCATTTGACCGTGTCCGACGGCGATGCGTGCTTCCGGGACGAGTTTGGCCAGACGTTTGCGCGCGGCCTCAATGGACTGGACGCGGTTGTGTAGAAAGAAGACCTGCCCATCCCGGCTTAATTCACGGTGAATCGCGTCACGTACGACGTCCTCGCGGTATTCCGTAACGATCGTTTCGACGGGTAACCGTTCCTGCGGCGGTGTCTGGATCGTGCTGATGTCGCGCGCGCCGGTGAGACTCATATATAAGGTGCGGGGAATCGGCGTGGCGGTCATGGTCAACACGTCCACCAATTGGCGCAACGCCTTGAGATGTTCCTTGTGCTCCACGCCGAAGCGTTGCTCTTCGTCGATGATTAATAGACCCAGATTTTTGAAAAGGACGTCCGGTTGAATGAGCCGGTGCGTGCCGATAACGATATCCGCGCGCCCCTCGTTCAGCGACTGCACGATCATGCGTTGTTCCCGAGGTGTGCGGAATCGACTGAGCATTTCGATCCGAACGGGAAACGCCGCCATGCGTTCGCGAAATGTTTCGTAGTGTTGTTGCGCCAGTACGGTGGTCGGCACTAGCATGGCCACCTGTTTCCCGTCCATGACCGCCTTGAACGCGGCGCGCATGGCCACTTCGGTCTTGCCGTAACCGACGTCGCCGCAAATCAGGCGATCCATCGGCCGCGCGCTTTCCATGTCTTCTTTGACTTCCCGGATGGCGCGATGCTGGTCCTCGGTTTCCTCGAACGGGAAGGCGGTTTCAAATTCATGTTGCCAGGCCGCGTCGGGAGGGAAGGGATGGCCCCGCAGTGTTTGTCGCGCAGCTTGTGTATCCAGCAGCATGGCGGCCAGATCGCGTACGGCGCGCTCCGCCGCGACCTTTTCCCGGGTCCAGCGTTTGCCGCCGACGGCGTGCAGGTTGGGCCGTTGCTTGCCGAAACCCACATAGCGGCTGAGCAGGTGCGCCTGCGAAACGGGCAGAAATATTTTGGCCTTGTCCGCGTATTCGATGGTCAATACTTCCTGGCGCCGTCCATGCATTTCGATTTCGTAGAGTCCGAGATAGCGGCCGATCCCGTGTTCGATATGAACCACCAATTCCCCGGGCTGAATGTCGCGCCATTCGGCGAGGCGAGGCCCGCTGATCTTCCTGGGTCCCCCGCGACGCGTATGCGGGTCGTAACGCCCGCGCAGGGCGCGGCGTTTCCCGTAAAGATCGTGTTCGGATATGACGATGAGATGGTTGGCGGGATAATAGAACCCTTCCGACAGCGGGCCGACCTGTAATGTGAAAACCGTAGAGGGATCCCGCTGCTTTGCGCGCCATTCTACGAAGCGTTCCAATGTGCCGGATGTGCCGAAGTAGATATGAATCGCATGACCTTTGGCCTGTTGCTGTTCCAGGTCGTCGACGAAGTGGCGACGCGCTTCTTCCAGCGCGTCGGTTGGTATGTCGGTCCCGTCCAGCGCGGGCAACCCGGCCAACGGTCGATAAATGGGGCCACAAGAGGCGGCCCCTTTCGGCTTTTGTCCCCCGAGATAGAGCAGGGCGTCCCGGCCTCGTCGCCGGATCGCGGCGCGCAACGCGCGATAGCTGACGGTGTATGCGGAGGCATCGGCGTCATGAATCAGTTCTTCGTATTGTAGCGCATGGTCACGAATCCGATCCGTGTCCCGCCAGACCCACGCGACCCGGTCGGGCAGATAGTCGGGCAGGGTTGCACCATATCGGGCGCCTCTCGGCCCGTCCTCCGACATCTCGCCGACCGGCGTAATGACGGCGGCTTCGAGTCGTTCGATGGAGCGTTGATCCGCCGGATCAAAATAACGGATGGAATCGAGCACGTCGCCGAAGAATTCGAGCCGGATCGGCCAGGTTTCCGTGGGCGGCCAGCAATCGATGAT
>SLGY01000148.1 GCA_007136425.1 Kiritimatiellia bacterium | reverse complement strand
TGATTTGCAATGTATCGGGGCGACGACGCTTAACGAATATCGGAAGTTTATTGAGAAAGACGGCGCTCTGGAAAGACGGTTCCAAACCGTCATGGTCAAGGAACCATCGACGGATGAGGCCATCGAAATTCTCAAGGGTCTGCGGTCTAAGTACGAAGAGCATCACCACGCCAAATTCTCCGACGAAGCCATTCAGGCCTCGGTGGATCTTTCCCATCGCTATTTGACGGATCGGTTTCTTCCGGACAAAGCCATTGATGTCATGGACGAAGCGGGCGCGCGCGCTCGGATTGCGTCCATGACCCGTCCGCCCGACGTGAAGGAACAGGAAAAGAAGATCGAATCCATTAAGAGCCAGAAGGAAGAGGCTATTCGGGCTCAGAAATTCGAGGCGGCCGCCGCATTTCGGGATGACGAACGGGTTGCGCGCGAAAACATGGACAAGATCATGGAAGAATGGCGCAAGGCGCGCGACGAGAAGCAGGTGGACGTGTCCGCCGACGATATCATGCATATTGTGGCCAAGTGGACCGGTGTGCCGTTGGCCCGCATGGAAGACAAGGAAATGACGCGGCTGTTGGACATGGAAAAGGAGATCGAGCGCACGGTGATCGGCCAGAACGAAGCGGTGGCGGCTATATCCAAGGCCTTGCGCCGGTCGCGCGCCGATCTGAAGGATCCGCGTCGCCCGATCGGGTCCTTCGTCTTTCTAGGACCGACGGGCGTGGGCAAGACGCTGCTCGCCAAGGAACTGGCGAAGTTTATGTTCAATGATGCGGATGCTCTGATTCAGATCGATATGACTGAATATATGGAGAAATTTGCTTCCTCGCGTCTTGTGGGATCGCCGCCCGGCTATGTCGGACACGATGAAGGCGGGCAATTGACCGAGAAAGTGCGTCGACGCCCGTATTCCGTTGTGCTCTTTGACGAGGTGGAGAAGGCGCATCCGGACGTGATGAACCTGTTGCTGCAGATACTCGAAGAGGGGAAACTGACCGACAGCCTTGGGCGAAGCGTTGATTTCCGGAATACGGTGCTCATCATGACCTCCAATCTCGGCGCCGATTTCATCCGGCGCGGCGGGAAGCTCGGCTTTGGGGAGACCACTGAAGAGGCCGACTACGCCACGTTGAAGAATCGCATGTTGGAAGAGGCCAAACGGGTGTTCAAGCCGGAGCTGATCAACCGGATTGACGATACGATTGTCTTCCGTCAGTTGACCAAGGATGATGTCGTTCGGATTCTGGATGTGGAGATGGAAAAAGTGCGCGCGCGTCTGGCGGCCAAGGCCATCGAATTGCATATGACGGATTCCGCCCGCGAATTTCTCATCAGCAAGGGATACGATCCGGCTTTCGGCGCCCGGCCATTGCGGCGGGCCATCGAGCGGTATCTGGAAGATCCGCTTGCGGAGGAAATCCTGCGCGGGAACATTCATCCGGCAGAAACGGTGGAAGTGACGGCCGACGACGATCATCTCCAATTCGGCCAGCTCGCCGGTACCAGCTAGAGATTTAAGCAATTCTGTAGCCGCGCTGGCATGCCGCGCCGTAGTCCCCTTGGGACGGAGGCGGGTAACAGCGTGGAAGCGGTAATCCGTAGTTCAATCTATCCACCGTCTTACGGGTGTGTTGATATATTCCCGGCGCGTCGCAAGCGACGGCCCTACAAGCCCTATGACCAAAGCATTTTGTAGGGCCGCCGCTTGCGGCGTGCCGATTTCGCCACGCGATTTCGAATAAATCAACACACCCTTACGACGGCGGATACGCCTTTTTAAGAACTGCTCTAGTGCGGAATCGGGCGTTTATTGTTTAGTCCTCGCTTGGCGCTATCCGTAGCGCCGATTTCCAATCGGCGCAATATTCCCATCGAAAATGTGAAGTGAGAATCAGGAGCGAACGAGTTCGTATCCGTCTTTGGCATCGCGGATCGTCCATCCCAATGCCGTTACCTGCGAGCGCAGTACGTCGGCACGCGCGAAATCGCGCGCTTTCTTGGCTTCCCAACGCTGTTCGGCCAGTTGCTTGACGTTGTCGGGCGCCTCAAGCGCAGCGGCGTCGAACCGGAATCCGAACAAATGCATGACGGCGTCAAACTGAACGAGCGTTTCGATCGCCTCGTTGGAGGGCAACGCGTTATTGTGCAGGCGCCGTTCGATTTCGTGCACGGCGGTAAACAGGCGGCCGAGCGCGTCAGGCGTGTTGAGGTTGTCGGCCAGCGCGTTATAGACCGGTTCGAAAGGTCCCCGGCCTTGAAGATCGGCCGGCGGGTTCGCCTCCGTTGTCACCCGCACGAGGTCGTTCCGCAACTGTTGCAAACGGCGTAAAGCGCGCTGTGCGGCTTTGAGAGAATCCCAGGTAAAGTTCAGCGGTTGCCGATAATGTCCGGACAGCATGACATAGCGCAAGGCCATGGCATCAAAGCCCTTATCCTGTACGTCCTGGAGCGTGTACAGGTTTCCCAGGCTTTTGGACATCTTGTTGCCTTCGACCATTAAATGGGCGGAATGGAACCAGAT
>SLGY01000204.1 GCA_007136425.1 Kiritimatiellia bacterium | reverse complement strand
CGTCCAATCCGGGGCGGGACGCACCTCTATGAAATGGCCCAGAAATGCGGAACGTGTGACCGTGGTTCATCCCCTGGATCATACCGGCACCTCGAAAGCACAACCCATTGCCGTTTCCCGGTCCGATGCTGCGGATGAGTCCGAGATCATGCTTCAATCGCTCATATTACATCCTGTTCCAGAACGTAACTGGTCGGTGGAAATCGGGTCCCGGTATGACGCCCCGTTCATAATCGACGGCTTCTATGCTTCCGAGCGGGATCGACAACGCATGCGTCGCTACCGGTGGTCCGGCCCGCGGGCCGAGTTCGCCATCTATCCCGGCGAACATATTCAGGAACGCATCCTGGAAGTGCACTTGCTGGCCATGCGCCACGGCGACGCGCCCCCGGCCAATATTCAATTGAGCCTCAACGGCGAGTCGCTCACGGCCCACACGGAAAAACTAGCGACAGATTTTGGCAACATCCTTCGCGTCGAGGTTCCCGCAGATGTTTGGCGACCGGGCAAGAACGTCCTGTCGCTCAGCTGCACCCCGTGGAGTCCCAGCGAACTGCTCGGCGTGGGGGACCCCCGCCTTCTGGGCGTGGCCGTTACGGCTTTACACCTGGAATAGGACGCTATTCCTTCACTCGCGCGCCGATATAGACAAAGGCAATATGGTTCGTATCCGACGCCATCAGATCGGTTTGAATGGAAATGGGCAATATCTGGGCCCCGACCGGTTCTTCCAATACCAGATCGTGATACATGTGCCCCATTCCCAGGTGATTGGTGAACGACATCCATTTCTCGCCGTCGAGCGCATATCGAGTGACCAGTTCCCGGTCCTCGAACCAGCGAGGCAACAAGGTAAAGGAGACCATGTAGGACCCGTTGGTCCATCCGACCGGTGTGGGTAGCTCGACCTCCGCCCGTTTCCGGAAGACGCCGCCCCAACGGCTATCGCGGTCGAGCACACGGGCGGGAGGACGGATCCAATCCAGCACCGATAAACGACGGAAGCCCTCCACGGGGAAATATCCGCCACCGGCCAAGGCCCTCGGCGCAGTCAACATCTGCCGCGGCAATGGGGATGTCGATTCCACAACAAGTCGATGCGGTTCGTCGCGCCGGACGGGCGATTCCACATGGAACGGAATCAACCCGTTCCCTTCTTCGAGCGTCCACTCTTGAACCAGTTCTCCGTCCCCATCGAGGCGTCGCACATGGCGACGAGCATCGGGGTCGGATTGGCGGAAGTCGAGCCACATCAAATTGCCCTGGACATAATGCTGTTTCAGGTCTTCCTCCTGGACCCGGTCCGCCCATGGCACAATCCAGTACAGCGAGTAGCGAATGGTGGCCAGTCGTACCTGTTCCTCCGTCCGGCCCTCCACCTCTACCGGCACGAGATCCGCGTATCTCAGGAAATCTTTGGTAAAATCTACAAAAGGATGATCCCGCCAATAGGTTCGCGTCTCCGGATGCACATAGAGCACGGGATCCGACTTGGAGGCCGCAAGCGCCTGCTCCGGTTCGAACAGCGGTTGGGTTTGCGTAAACACGAGCAGAACATCCGCGAGATAACGGTCATAGGGATGAGCGAACACGTGTCCATTCGGCCCGACAAGCTCCTCGATCGTCGAGCTGAAGGCGCGCACGTGCGACAGGCGAACGCGCGGACCCCATTTGGGGAGCGAGTGAATGACCACGCTGTTCAACGCTATCAGCGTCGCGATTGAACCCCAGAGAACAACGGGCCGGACCCACTTCTTTCGCACGGCGCCGACCGCATCCAGTGTCGCACCCGCCCCCAATCCGGCGAGTACCGAGAGCAGCAACATCGTATCGAGCAGATACCGGAAATGAATCAGATACCCCGCATAGAAGATGGCCATCAGTAGTCCGGGCACAATCCACAACGCCGGGATATGCAATCGCCGGCGGGTGAACCAAAGCGCCAACACGCATAGCGCGCCACCCGCCCAACCCAGGCTTGTGCCGATCATGTGCATATAGGCGAGTATGCGATGTCCGTAACCCGTTATGCCGTCGGCCATAGCTCGTCCAAGCCATAGACGCACCTGCACGTTCCCATCCAAACGCCCTGCGATCCATAACACCGCTACCAGACCGACGATCACCAGAATGGGCGCCAACAGCCACATCAAGGCCTTAATCCGGGCGCCACGCCATTCCGGATGCAGCAACGCCCAGGCCAGCAGCCCCGGCCACGCCAGCAATGCCGTTTCTCTAATGGTCGCGCCGAGCAGCAACACCAGCGTGGCCCCTGTTAACCACAGCCCCCATCCGGGCTTTACGGGATCGGCCCGTTGCACAACAAAGAAGGCCGCCACGATAAATAAAAAGTGCACCGCTCCGCGAAAGGCGTAGAAGATGAAGTGCGCGTTCATGGGAAACGCCTGCAGGATCAGCACGATGGCCACCAAGCCGGCGACCAGTCCCGCGCCGGAGGTTAAGCCCCAGCGCTTGTACAACGCGTACAGCATCGTAAACGCCGCGCCCATGAAGAATACGTTCACCCACGGCACGGCAACCGGCCCCGCCACGGCAATGACCACCGCCAGGATCGCAGGGAAGCCCGGCATGATGAACCGGGCCAACTCCGCCCACGCCGTCCATGAAAAGCGCGCATCGAGCAACTCGAAGGCCAGGCGTTTATACGTCAGCGGATCTTCACCGGTCACATAATCGAGGATACGCAGGTGGGCGGCCAAAAGGACGCACAGCAGCAGGAGCACGGCGCCCACATCACGTCGGCGCCACCCGCCCCCTCCGGAGTCCTCCTTGTCACTTTTCAACTTGCCGTTATTCACAACGAAATTGTGCTCGCAAAACATGCAGCTTAGTGCGCCACCTGATGCATAAGCAAGGCCAATCGTGTCGAGGCGCAGGCATACAGGCATATGTATTATCGTTGACGACAGGCCTCACTTTTCCGCAAGTTTGTCGAAACGTAACCCAAGCGGAAAAGATTCTCTTAAACCATGAAGATTGCCACCGTTATCGGCGCCCGCCCACAATTCATCAAGGCGGCGCCCGTTTCCCGCACCCTCTCCGCGACGTCCGGCCTCGAAGAAGTCGTGGTCGACACGGGGCAACATTATGATTGGGAAATGAGCACCGTCTTCTTCGAAGAATTCGACATTCCCAAGCCCGCGTACCATCTGGGCATTGGCGGTGGCAGCCACGGTCAAAACACCGGTCGCATGCTTGAAGGCGTGGAAACTGTTCTTCACGAGGAGAAGCCGGACGTCGTCCTTGTATACGGAGATACCGATTCCACACTCGCAGGCGCTTTGGCCGCAGCCAAGATGCGTATCCCCATCGCGCACGTCGAAGCCGGATTGCGTTCCTACAATCGGCGCATGCCCGAGGAACTCAACCGGGTCCTTACGGACCAGTTGAGCACGGTCCTCTTCTGTCCCACTTCAGCATCTGTAGCCAACTTGCAAAAGGAAGGCTTTCCTCACCCGACAAGCCAACAAGACCGGCAACGTATTGTCCATGTGGGCGACGTCATGTACGATGCGGCCTTACAAATGAGCGATCTGGCCGAGAGGAAAAGGGCGTTGCTCAAAACTCTTCAGCTCCGGTCAAAGGAATTCATTCTGTCTACCGTGCACCGGGCGGAGAATACGGACCAACCAAGTATACTGCGTTATATCATGGACGCCTTGGCCGAGTCGGCCGAAGAACTGCCCGTTGTGCTGTCCCTGCATCCGCGAACGCGAAAAAGGCTGGATGCCGAGGGCATTCGCCTCTCCGACCGAATCACGGTTACTCAACCGCTAGGATATCTTGATCTGGTGATGTTGGTAAAGCATGCCGCCGTCGTCGCCACCGATTCGGGCGGGCTTCAGAAAGAGGCATTTTTCCATGGCACGCCTTGCGTCACACTCCGCGAAGAAACCGAGTGGGTCGAACTACTCGAGATGGGATGGAACCGGCTAGCCCCGCCTACGGAACCAGACATGACCAAACGGATTTTGGAAGCCGTCGGTTCCCGAGGCGTTCCGGGCACACCCTACGGCAATGGCGATGCCTCGAAAAAGATTGTAGATATTTTAACGGAATAAAAATGAGGAATGCGCAATGAAGAACACACCGGAATCACCGAATCTCGTTGGACGACTGATAACTTGCGGGATTGAACCCCACACTCAGGCATCGGCATGTCCGGGACGGCGTAGCAAGCGTGGCGTATCACCCGTCGGATCCTGGCGCCTGATCGTCTTAATTATCGCAACGACGCTCCTGACGGTCGGCACAACGCACAGCGATGACATTGAGGATTTGTGGGATTCCGCCGTAGTGATCCGGCCCCTGCAACCACCCCGCATGTTGATCGATCAAATTGAGCGTCGCGTTCCCGTCGACGATCCTAATGCCCTGCGCCCCGAAGACTTCACCGCGGAAGAACTTCCGGTCCGCTCCATTGATGCGCGCATTTTAGACGACCTGCCCTATTTCCACTATTACGCCATGCATGATGACGAGTACTACGTCGTGCACCCGATGCGGCTGGGAATCTTCCTGCGGCGGAATGCCGACGGAACCCGGGCGCCCGCACTCGTGGAAGCCGCCGTTTCCATTGCGCACGAACTCCCCAACGGCGGACTGGCGTGGTATTACCCCCGACATTATCGGGTCTCCCGCATGCTGGGACACGACTTGAAGTACAGCAACATCAGCCAGGGCGCGCTCTTCGCCGGATTGGCAGCCGTTGCTCTGTCGCATGAAGAAGTAGACGACGGATATGCTCGAGCCGCTTTTCAAGCTCTCTCTTGGCCTTTTGAAAAGGGCGGCGTGAATCTGGCCGACAGGGCCCTGCTGGAGATGCCCTCCTTCGCCGGCCCGCCCGAAATCATCCTGAACGGATGGATCGACACGCTGTTGCATTTGCGAGATTACGCGGAGGCATTCGAAGACGAAGAAGCGCTTCGCGCCTTCACTAACCATGTGGCCTTCCTTGCGGAAGTGCTCCCCAATTTCGATGATCGCCAAGCCGGGATCAGCCGCTATTCCGACGTGTCGCCCTACCGCGTAACCGTGACCCTTGACCGACCCCGGGACATGGACTCGCTTGCGGCCCTGTACGTGCCGCGGATGGACGAACTTCCCCTTGTACGCGTGCCCATCCGCACGACGCCGGACCCAAGTAATTTCTCGCCGTACGACAACCAGATCGTGCGACAACAGGGGCGAAGTGCGGACGTCTGGATTTCATGCAGTCAATTGTACAATACGATTCTAGTCGCACGCTCCGAAAAGATGACGGTCCGCATGAACCGGGGCACGATCGAGCGTTTCCAATCCACACCAGGGCACGGCGGGGAACAGCTTCTTTTGGAAAGCGAACCTCATGGGGCGTTTCGGCATGTACGGTTCCCCCCTCCTAGAGACCTTATTTGCGGGTATCCAACAAACTTTTCAAAAGATGGCCGCCAGAACTTCTACCACGTCTATCACGTCGTAGCATTGCTGCTACTGGCCACGGACGAACATGTGAATGAAGCCGAACAAGCCCGTCTGATCGAATGGGCCATGACGTGGCACGACGACATGCAGCGCCTGGCTCAGCGGGAACAACTGGAATTTGCGGGGACGCAGGACGTATTAAACCAGATTATGGACTCACGCATCGTCGAGAGCGACATGACGTTCGAAGACCTGATGCAACAGGCCAAGCAAATCCTTTCAGAATTACGAGCCACCGATTACTGAGGTCATGACCGATTTAATAAACGTACCATCCGCATATACCAAGCGGGACACCGGGTCCCTTGGACCCACCGTCCTCATGTTCGTGTACAATACCTTCAGGCCCGATATTCGTGTTCTGAAGGAGGCACAAAGCCTTGCCAAGGCGGGTTGGTCCGTAAAGATTCTGGCGCTCGCCGAAAAGGGAGCACCGCACACCGAAGAATTCGACGGCGTGATCGTACATCGGTTGTCGAGAAGCGGCGCCATGTCACGCCGCCCCCCGGATGCCGCCCGATTCGAAAATGCCCAGCTCGGCTCGAACGGTTCCCGGCCCATGAAGGCTTTCGTGCTGATTACGCGCCGGGCAAAAAGAATGGGGTTACACCTCATTCGGCCCCTATGGCGCCTCCAGCGCTTCCTTGGTTTCTATCGCGCCTGCTACCGGTATGCACGCCGGGCGCCGGCCCACGTATACCACGCACATGACCTCAATACCCTCCCGGCCGCCTGGTGGTGCAAACGACGGATCGGCGGCAAACTCGTATACGACGCGCACGAACTCTTCACGGAATGCAGTTGGCAGACAGGATTTTCTCGAAAGCTATGGACTCTACTTGAACGAAGACTCATCCGCGATTGTAATCGGGTCATTACGGTGTGCGGCTCCATTGCAGATGAACTCCTGAATCGTTATGGAATCGACCCGCCCGTGGTCGTGCGCAATTGCCCCCTTCCCCCAAAGACCCCGATCAGCCGTCATCGGTCCCACCTGCGCAATGCAACGGGAATTCGCGACGACGTCCCGCTCATTCTTTATCATGGGGGCTTTCTGCCGAACCGGGGCCTGCGCAATCTGTTCAAGGCGGTCCCACATTTCGATCACGGAAGTCTGGTAATGATGGGCTGGGGAAAAATGGAAGCCGAACTGCGGGCTCTCGCCGACGCGCTGAAACTGAATGACCGGATCCATTTCTTGCCACCCGTGCCACAGGAAGATCTGATCGCCTGGACGGCGTCGGCCGATATCGGAATTATCCCATATCGGGCGGTCGGACTGAACAATTACTATTCCTGTCCCAACAAGTTGTTTGAATATGTCAACGCCGGGCTGGCCGTGGCGGGATCTGCTTTTCCCGAAATCCGGAAAATCATCGAGGAATACGACATCGGCGCGACCTTCGATCCGGAAGAGCCGGTCGATATCGCGCGAGCATTAAATTATATGCTGAACGATGACCACCGGCTGCAACAGCAAAAGGAAAATGCGGGCCGCGCGGCCGCCGTGTTGAATTGGCACTGTGAGGCGGAACAACTCATTGATTTGTACGCAGGACTCGATATAACCGAGAATCAGAAAGCGTCCCCGGCAGATCAGGAGAGTAGAGTTTCGAGCGCTTCGACATAATGCTCACACTCACGGGCCCAGTCGAAAGTGTTCCTCAACCGATCGGCCGCCAAGCGATAAGTCTCATCGGAAAGTACCGCTCCGACGGCTCTCGCCAAGCTTCCTTCCTCATCGACCGGAAACGTCACGCCAGCCCCAAGCGACGACACTCGCGCGGCAGACGCCGCCCCCTCAGTTACGACCATGGGCAATCCGGCGGACAAACAGTCAAATAGCTTGTTAGGCAGGGTCAATTTGATGTAATCCACGTCCGGCGGATTGATTAGCAGACCAAAATCCGCCGACCTTAAGAACGACACCAGTTCCTCCGGAGGACGCGGTGAAATCGCATGCAACCGCCCGTCAACTCCGGCGGATACGGCGACAGACAGGAGGTTGCGAAATTGTTCGCTTTCCGGATCCACACCCACCAAGGCCACATGAAGTGCTTGTAATCCGTCCAGCAATGGAATCAGTTGATCCACGTGACGATTTTCAGGAATCGACCCGACATGGACGCCGAGCGGCGTGTGCTCGTCCAAGCCAATCCATTCTCTGACGTGCCGTTTCGAATACCCGGTCAGGAGCGGGTAACAGTGAACGATAGCGGTATTCGCCGCGCCGTATCGCCGCCGAAATATCGCGGCGGCTTCTTCGGAAACGGAAATCGTCAGATCCGCACGCGGCACAAATGTACGGGCCAGTTCACGCCATCCTTCGCGGTAGATTTCCGGAATGTAATTGGCTTCCGCATGTAATTCACGCGCCTCGAAGACAATCTTGCGACCGTCCTCGGCCGCGTCCGCACTCCAAACGGCCGCCGGAAGTGTATGCAAATCACATGCCTCGATCACATCACATGAATGTGCGGCCGCTTCTGCAGCGACCTCCAGCCAGTAGGATTCCAGACGAAGCAAATCCGTCCCCAACGTGTACGACTGCCCGAATGGCGAGGGAAATGAGAAGGCCGCCTTCGCCGTGCGGTTTCGAGGCATGCCGGCGTCGGACTCTTTCAATTGTCGTCGTCGCAATTCGATCAACGGATGGCCGATATCCGGGGATACACGCAGGATCCGACACCCCGGCAGATCGTTCACGGGCGAAAGGTCCGCACTCTTCCGGAGCAAGACCACCACCTCCCAACCTTTACGCAGCAGGGCATCCGCTTGCAGGCGGGTGCGCACCCCCGGCGCATATTTGTTCTCAATGATAATAATGCGGGGCATATTCGTTATCGTCCTTCCAGGATACCTGCGCGCCTCCAAACCGCAGACCTGCTACGAACGGCGCCAGCCGCTCTTTCCCCATCACTCTTCGATCAATCCATCCTCCATTTCCGGCTGACCAGCTGTTCGCAACTCGTCCACCGGCATATGGATACCGTGAATGACGACAAACGCGCGCCGGAAATAAGTCAGAAAGACATGATAACTGGCAAAGACCTTGGCCGCTGAGCGCAATTGCAGCAGAGCGAACACGGCCACCATACTATAAAATACATAGTGGCCCAAATCATCTGCCGGACGTTCGGCCCCGGCTATCCACCAGGCCAGAACCGTCAGACACAAGGCAATTTGAATCATTCCGACCAGGATGCCGCATTGCGGAATGACCAAACGTTTCTCATACGCCCGCTGAAATGCCGGATGGGGTAGCACCGGTTCGCTGACAGAACTCGATCCCGCTTTCACCTGCTTCAGGGCTTCCTTTTTATGTTCGCTGTCCGTCCGGGTTGCCTCTTCATGCTCATGCGAAGCCTCCTTGGCCTTGAGAGCCATCCATGCGAATGGTGCCAGCGCAATCAGCATTACCGCCAGCAGAATCATCGTCATACCCGCATCGAGATAAAACAAGAGAGGAAGGGCCAGCAAGGCCACTCCGACGGGCATGACGATGTTGCTGATTTCCTGAACGATCCGACCGCCAAAACGACAGTCCTTGGAAAGAAATCGCAGGAGGGTTGAATCGTTCAAGCCATCCATCATGCTGTCACCCTGCGCCACTTTTCTAAACAGCAGTCCGGCGCAATGTCTTTCATAGTCGATCATCATTCGAATAGCGCACCTTCTTGCAAGGAAGGTCACTCCCGCAGACAAGCTTAATAGAATAAAGGCGAGACCGATTGCCACTCCGGGCTCGATCAGACTGATCCATTGTTCCACTCCGAAAGGCATGGCGGCATCCGTGATCGCATTGAGGATGCCCGACAGCCCCAGTAGCTGCATGCCAAAACCGGCCATCGATAGAACTCCGATCCATACATATAGGGGGGCGTAGCGAAGCAGGATATCGCGCAGCACGAGCCACGCAATTCTGGGCGTTCGGTTGGTGTTATTGATGTTCATCCCGTCGTTTCCAATGATCCCCACCTGCAATCCTGTCTCTTCACACGCCGACCAAGCCGTCACGAGACGACCTCTGACCCGCATGCACCCTGTTGACGAAATCATACATCGCCCGCATCCGGGAAGACCAGTCCATGTGTAGCAAGGCGTGCTCCCTCATGGACCGGGACACCTCCGAAGTTCCGGACACCTTCTTCGCGAAGCGGATCACCTCCCGCATATCCAGGGGCGTGTCGTTATTTTCCACCCGGAGCACGAACGGACAATCATCCGGGATATCGGGGTCTTCATAACCAAAGACAAACGGTATACCGCGTGCCGTATACTCCCGCGCCTTGAGCGGACAGGCCTGTCTTAATCCATTCTTGTACAGAGCCAACGAGGCGAACGCCAGTGTAGCCCGGCCCAAGGTCTCGTCCAATTCCGCCCCGCACAACGGTCCCGTGCAACGAATACGAATCCCCTCCCTTTCCGACCGGCACGCACGACGGCGCAATGCATGGGACACTGATCCTATCACGGATAACTCGATCCGTACCGGACCACGATATCGATCCAAGCCCTCCAATACCCGCTCCAAACCGTGCCAAGGAGAAAAACGGGAAGCCATGAAGACAAGGGCAAGACGTTCACCGTCGAAGGGAAGAAAACCCGTCAACGGAATAGCATCCACCGCCACGCCATTGGCAATAACGG
>SLGY01000053.1 GCA_007136425.1 Kiritimatiellia bacterium | reverse complement strand
CGCCAGCCATTGTAGCCATCTCGCTTTTCGGCATTCGGAATTCGAGCTTCTTTCGTGCTTGGGTACTTGGGTGTTTTGTCATTCTTTTCAACGGGTTACGCAAGTAGATGAATATGCGCTGTCCGAACACCGACCTCCGCGATTATCACTTCCGTAGCGGAAAGGCTTGTGCTATCGTCAGAGCATGAACGCCAAAAGTCAGCATGCGCCGCTTACCCTGGCGACCAAAATCACGATCGCGCGAATCCTGGGCATTCCCGTCTTCGTGCTCATACTCATCTATTACAAGATGAGCCTGGTGGAGGGTGATCCCGTCGAGATCTATCGCCCGATGGCGCTGGTCTTGTTCATTCTTATTGCCGGCACGGACGCCTTGGACGGCTTTCTCGCGCGCACCCGTGACGAGGTAACACGGCTGGGCGCCATTCTCGATCCGCTGGCCGATAAGGCGTTGCTGTTGTCCGCCATCATTCTCCTGACCCGCCCTTCCCTGCCCGAGCTGAGCCCTCAATTTCCGGTCTGGTTCACCCTCCTGATCATCAGCCGGGACGCGGTACTCTTAACCGGATCATACGTGGTTCACGCCATGACGGGCCATGTACATGTGCAACCCCGTTTTACGGGCAAGGCGGCCACGTTTTTCCAGATGGCGGCCATTATCGCCGCGCTGATTCCTCTTCCGCTGCAGCTCTTCTTCTGGATCGTCGGCATCGCCGCGCTCTTCACCTTGATCTCCGGCCTGCAATATATCGTGGACGGAGTGCGCCAAGTGGAAAGCACGCCCCATGCCTGACCCCAAGGTACCGGATGAAATCCCGGCTCGGCGGATAGCGGCGATCGTAGGCCGTCCGAACGTCGGGAAATCCGCGCTCTTCAACCGGCTGGTCGGACGCCGGCTGGCCATCGTCCACGAGGAAAGCGGCGTCACCCGTGACCGCCTCGCCGCCGAGGCCCATTGGCAGAACGAGCGGTTCGAAGTAATCGATACCGGCGGCGTAAGCCTCATGGACCATGCCGCGCCGACCGACGCCATCACCGCCGGGATCAGTCGCCAGGTCGAAGTCGCCCTTGCCGACGCGCCCGTGGCGGTGCTTACGCTGGATATTACGGCGGGTTTGCACCCGATGGACCTGGAGGTGGCGCGCCTGTTGCGGCGGAGTCAGCGCACGGTATTGGTGGCGGCGAATAAAGCCGATAGCGCGGATATGGACCATGAAACCTCCGAGTTCGCCCGGCTGGGCTTTCCCGTCTTTCCCGTATCGGCTTTGCATAACCGGGGAATCGATCCGTTGATGCGAGCGCTGGTGGCCGCGCTCCCGGACGCGGATCCCGCCGCGCAGGAACCGCCGTTACGGGTGGCGATCGTCGGTCGACCCAACGTCGGAAAGTCGTCCTATATCAATCGACTCCTGCGCAGCGATCGCGTGATCGTGTCGGACATGCCGGGAACGACGCGCGACAGCATTGAGATCCCGTTTACCGTCGGCAAAGGCGCACAGGCCCGACATTATCTACTGATCGATACGGCCGGGATGCGTCGCAAGGGCAAGATCAAGGATACCGTGGAACGGTTCAGCCTGATGCGCGCGGAAAAGAGCATCGAACGCGCGGACGTGACCGTCCTCATGCTCGACGCCGCGCAAGGGCCGACGGCGATGGATAAGAGTATCGCCGCGCGAATCATCGAGAAACGGAAAGGCATCGTGCTGGCGATCAACAAATGGGATCTGAACCGGGATACGGACGTGACCCAACGCAAATACACCAAGGCCCTTTCCCGGGCCGTGCCGTTTCTTGGTTTCGCTCCCCTCGTTTATGTTTCGGCGCAGGACGGCCTCAATATCCGCAAGAGCGTGGAGGTCATTGATCATGTGGCGGCGCAGGTCGATTTCCAGATGGGTACCGGCCTGCTGAATCGGATACTGCGCGACGCCTTCGAGCGGGTGCAACCGGCCATCCAGGGCGGTCGCCGGTTGAAATTGTATTACGCCACTCAGGTCGGCACACGCCCATTGCGCGTGCGCCTGTTCGTGAACGATCCCGGCCTGCTCAACAACACGTATCGCAGCTACCTGACCCGCGTGCTTCGCGAAACGTTCGGACTCGAAGGCGCACCGGTGGTCCTCCAGTTTCGGGGGAAACAGGAGCGATAGAGCATTTCCAAGAAACTGTAGCCGCCCGGTTTGACCCAATGCTCACCCCGAGCGAAGCTTGTACCGAGGCTTTGTCGGGTCGAGGGGGGCTCTCGCTTGCCGGCAAGGACAGGGATTTCTCGACTCCGCGAAGCCACGGGGCAAGCTTCGTCGCGCTTCGCACGACTTCGCTCCTAAAGAACTGTCGGTGGCTGGCGGAGATGGAGATGTCTCGACTTCGCTTCGCTACGCTCGACATGACGGTCGTTCCTTTTTCTCGACATGACGGTCGTTCCTTTTTCTGTGCACAGTCCCGTCATTTCGAGCGGCTCCCGCGCAGCGGGGGCCGTCGAGAAATCTCATTCTTCGCCGGTACGCGTATTCTTTGAGGAGCTCT
>SLGY01000063.1 GCA_007136425.1 Kiritimatiellia bacterium | reverse complement strand
GAAATTCCGAAGGCTCGTCGCCCCATGCACCGACCGCCAGCATTACAACAGCGCAGGCCATCGCCATGATGGGAAAATTAATCCGTGATGTCATAATACGTCCTCCTTACAACTCAAGCGTTGTAGTAAATGCGCTGAAATGCCCGATCAACGTGGCCGAACATGTCCGTGGTTTCGACTTCGATTTGATGGTGGCCGGATGACAACGATCCCGGCAATGGCGCCTTCCATAGATGCATACAGGTCTGCGCCGCACTTTGGGGGAGATACGGTTGTTCCAAGTCCAGGCTGCGCTCGCGCATCCGAAGATAGAGCGGACATTCTTCGAAAATTCGATCCATGGGCAGCCAGTCGGTTTCACCCAGCACCCGGTATCGCACCTCGGAATGTTCGCTTCCCATGAACACATTCGCGTACAAATCGGACTCGCGCGTTTCCGCGAAATCCGGCGCATCGGGGAACAACACGTTCATCTGATAACGCGCATCGCGGTTCGTCGCCTTGAACCGGTATTCGTATTCCCCGCCGTCAAAAAAGGCCCTCGTAAAGCCGCGCGGCGCACCGTCCCCCATGGTGGCATGAGGAATCCCCAACTCGTCGGGCAATCCCCGCCAATGTTGGCCGCACGCCGTGGGGGCGATGAATTCATGCAAAGGCGAACTGCCACTCCATCCTTGTTCCGCGCCGTGGAAGACGTGTTGCATGGAATGCCGATGTGCCGTTATTACCGCCCGCAGATCGTGATTACTGAATAATTGCAGGAGCGCTTCCCTGTTACTCGTACTACGGCTCGGCGAATCGTTGTCCGGCGACAACAACGGAATGTGCGCCGCAAGCACGATCGGTTGATCGGTAGGCACGGTCGCCAGATCGTTCTCAACAAAAGCCAGCTGCCGGGCGTCCACCTCGCCCCAATAGTCGGGCTGCCCGCCGCCGCCGTACAACACGTTGTTCAGCACGATGAAATGCACCGCGCCGTGATTGAACGCATAGTACGGAGGACCGAAGGCACGCATATAGGTGTCGGCGGCATGGACATTGTTGCCAGCGTCAAAATCGATATCGTGATTGCCAAAGAGATACCACATAGGGAATCCCGCCTGGCCCAACACCTCCGCGGTCGGCCCAAAGATGTTCAGTCGATCAAACGCGATATCCCCCAAGACCAAGCCGAAAGCGCCGTTCGTTTCCTGCAGCTCGTCGATCATACCATGCGACATGTAACGGACTTCCCGTTCATTGCGGGATTGAGGATCTCCGATTAATGCGCACTCGAATTCGTCCGGCTCACTCTGCGGCGCCAGCGTAAAGCGGATCTCCTCCGGCAAGGGTCCGGTAGGATCAAGTCCGCCATATTCCAAGGGCGGGGAACCGTCCGGACAATGGATATAGTAGAAGCGCGGTACCTGATTCGCGTCCACGGGCGGCATATAACCACGCGGCTTGATCACGGAAAAGGTCGTATGCGGCGCATCCAGCAACGGCAGCTCCCAATGCCCCTGCGCATCGGTCAGCACGACATCGCGCCCATTCGTGACCGCCACATCGGCCATTCCGACACCGCCCGGATCGTTATGGTCCGCGACCTGATGCACCACGCCGTGCGCCTTGCCCAAGCCGCTGGTAAATTGCAACTGGTCATTCACGGTAACGGTGCCGCCGCCGATAAAGAGTTCCTGTGCGGCCAACGATCCCGCGAACAGTCCTGCGCCGCCCATAACCCCTCTCTTCAGGGCTTCTCTGCGCGTAATGTTCCGCGAATCCCTCTTCTCGTCGTTATCCCTCTTCTCTTTCATCCTCTTGCTCCTTATTCGTGTAATCAAACCATCGCGTGCAACGCCCCGCCCTATTCAGCCAGACCAAACCACACGCGGAAAAATTGGATATCCTGAATGGATTCTTGCTCCACCCGGCCCTGCCGTTCTTCGCGCGCACCGTTCAGCGGCACCGCGTCCCACACGAGATTGGTGGCCGTGTACCATTCAACAAGGTTGGTGGAAACTTCGACGGCGTAGTAGACGCCGGGCCCGATGTCCGTCCTCCAAGGCAAGGCAAGCGACGGCCCGGCGTCCCATGTCCGGATAGTGACCGCCCGCTGGCTGGGCACGTCGGGCGGCAAACCGGTGGCATACGCCACAAGGTTCGGCAAGCCGGTTCCGTATGGGTCATCATCGATGGCGCGCGATCCTTCCGGAATAGCCCATTCATCCAGCCACTGCTCATACGTCTGGACCTCGTCCATATCACGCATAACTCCGAACGGCTGCGTCCAGACCCGGGCGTGATCGCCGACAATGTGCGCCCGGACAAACTGCGCATGGTCGGGGACCTGCTCGAAGGGCAGCACCGGGCCGTGATGAATGATTTCACTCTCACCCACACGGGGGTTGTACGTGCTCCAGTAGATCACATGATGATCCGGCACGTCGACGGATACGGAATCCTCATTCACGGCAACACTTTCGAGTCGCAGGCTGTTGGGATCGTATCGTTCCAAGGTAAAATAAGAGTAGAATTGCCCCTCTTCCAGCGCGGACCGCACGGCGGCCTCGTTCAGCGCGTCCACCAGAAACACCGCTCGTTGCCAGCCGAAATTCACTTCACTGTGCATATCATCGGCGGCAATGCCCCACACCGGGCGTTCGGGCATCAATTCATGGAGGATCAGGTCCCACAACTCACGCTGCTGCGGCCACCGATCCATATAACTGCAGATCTCAAGCCCGACCAGCGCGTCGAAGTTTTGATAATGATCGACATACCAATCATAGGGCTGGTTTTCGTTGCCTACCGTGCGCAGGGGATGATTGAACACCGCCAAACCGCCCGCGTCAGTGATCCCCTGCAAAGCCTCCGCCTCGTCGTACGGCCCGCCGCCGTAATCGCAAAAAAGGCTGTTGATATGATGCGGCCGGGAAATCTCGTTGCCCTGTACGGCCAACATGCCCAAGGCGTCAGGATCCCGGCCATAGTCCTGCCAAGGCCAGGTGGTGGTGAAATCCGTCTGCGTGTCGTGATCGGTAATGGCTAGAATCGTGTATCCCGCGGCATGCCCGTGATACATGTCAATCACCTCGTGCACATCGAAGTCCCCGTCGCTCTCGGTGGTATGCGTGTGCAGGTTGGCGACATGCTGTTCGTCCGCATCCCAATCGACACCGGTATAGGGATTGGCTACGGATATCGTTTGTGCGGGCGGCGGATCGACGGGAACCGTAAACGTGATCGCTTCATTCCCGTCCACCTCAATCCATCGCCGGGCATGGGGGGCATGATCCCGAAATCGCACCGTTACCTGCACCTCGTCGTCGAGACGATCCATCAGCAGAAAGCTGCTCAGATAATTATCCCGGACACCCCCAATTGCATGAATATTGATCTGCACAAACCCGTACGGGGTCATTTCTTCGACATTCCAAAGATGTTTATGCCCGCTGAACCATGCACGAATATCGTACTGATCGATCACGGCTTCCAATTGGTCCCAGACCTCCACCACCTCCCAGTGCGGCTGATGACTGAAAATGAAAATGGGCTTGTCCTGGTGCGCCTCCAATTCATCCCAGAACCATTGTTGCTGTTCCGGACTCATGACCAGGTCCCGTTCGATCAGGCCGGTCTCCTCATCCGACAGGAAGATGAAACGAATCCCCATCACCGTTCGCCCCCCGTAGTACGGAGGCAGGACCGGTTCATGGGTGTCCCGGTCGAAGTCATGGTTGCCGAGCACGTAATCCCAGGACAGTCCGAGCGTGTCCATATGCTCCAGAAAGGTATCGACGTATTCATGCCGGTCCTGCACCAGGTCCCCCAGCATGACCGCGTGATCCGCGAACTCCAATTGCTTAACATCCTCGACCGCATGAAGCAGGTTCTGGCCTTCGAATGACTCGGAAGCCCCATCGCCCACATGCATATCGGCGGCCAGCCACCAGATAAGATCGGCCTCAACTAAATCGTGCCGCCGGATTTCCTCGATCTCATCCGCGGCCAATACGCCGTCCGGTCCGGTGTCCGCGCTGAATATCCTGAATTCGTCGATGTACCCGCGGAAGGTCCGGTCCCCCGCGGTCGTGGTGGGTGTGTTGCCCAGCCACAGGTTGCCGCCGTGCGAGGCGTTGGTCAGCGGTCCGCTCCATGCTGTGGTCACGCGACCGGCCAACGTAATCGGCTCATTCACGCCCCCGTGATAGAAACTCAACTGATCCGACTCCTTCGTGCCGTCCCACGTTACGGCAACAAAACGCCATTGCCCCACGATGCCGAACTCCTCGATATGCGAGCTGCTGCGATACCAATCCCCGCCGTGCCCCACCCGGACATCCAGGGCGGCCGTCAGGCCGTCTGACGAGGACAGGTAGTTCACTTCGAAGTTCGGCGTATAAAAGAGGCGCTGATTATTCAGCGGCGTGTCCGGATCGCTCTTGATCCAGGCCGTGAAGGTGAACGAGGTGATCTCGTCCGTCGCCTGTTCAATCGGCGTGGGCGACTCCTCCCCGAATTCACCCCACATGTAGGTGGCCTCCAGGTTGGTCCGCGCGGCGTTATAGGCCTGTCCCTTGAATCCGTCGGCGCGGGTGGTAATGATCGGCGCCGCACCGCTCCCCACGCGGGAGGCGGTTTCCCCGTGGGCCGTCGCCCCGCGATTCATCCATGCCGTCGATCCGCGGCCCTCATCAATGCCTTCGAAGGAGAGATGGATTCTTGCGCGATCTTGCACGGGCAACGTCTCCATCGTTCCCGTACGTATCGAGAAATCATCCAGATACATGGTTCGATCCGTTCCGAGCACGTCACGATGAATGATCCGTACGCCTTCGAGCGCATTGATTTCATGGCCTATTGGGCGTCGCAATGCCGTATGCACCCCGTGCGTCGGCGATTCGATCCACCACGAATAGAGGTTCTCTTCGAAATCCAGCGTCCACGTGATCAGCGTCCACTCGCCGGGCGCCCATACCCGGTTGCGGAGGGAACCTTCGCCTTCGGATCCAAGCCCACCGGTAATACGCGCACGATAACGCCCGGGATTATCCTCCGTATCGAAGTTATCGAGCGACAACTGCAAAGTCGTCGCGTCGGTCTCGATCTGGAGGCGATGATGCACGTTGTTGTAGTCCTCAACGGGATAATCCGGAAGATACACGTAATACGCGATCGTGAGCGTGTCCTGCTGAGTGTACGCCCCGCCGGGCGGCGTGAATTCCGCGGCATGATTGCCGACGGAAGCGGATTGGAAAACCACGCCGTACGCCCCCGAGCGCGCCTGATCGTCCGCAACCGACACGGTCCCGGAATGATCCCATGACCCGCCGGGCGGCTGTTGCTCCGGATTCTCGCCGAGGGGACCGGTTGCCCACCCCTCGTCCGGTTCGAACCCCGTATAATAGAGATCCGCTACGGGAGGGACTTCCTCTTCGGGAACCACGGACAGGGTGTCGGCGGTCACGGAGAAATGATCCGAAAAGAGCCCCTCGTTACTCCCGTCGTATCGGATCCTGTTTTCGGCATACAGCGTTTCAAAATCGAACGGGGAATAGCCGGAAACCGTCAGTGAAGCTTCTCCGACCGATTCGGGCAGGAAATCGATATACCCATCGTCCCCCCAATCAAATGGATCGGCCCCGTCGATCGTCATGTTCCCGCCGGACACCGTCACGAACCCGTCGTCTTCGTCGCCGCCGCCCAACCGCAATTGGCTGCCGATCAATACGGATCCGCCTGAAACATGGAGTCGCTTCTGCGCGGACTGATGATTGTACACACGCATTTCATTGACCGTCACCACGCCCCCGTTGACCGTCCCGCCGCCGATTTCGAGGCCTTCCCCGGAACCATAGAAGTTGATGAAATTGGCCGTGAGATTCCCGCCGTTGATTTCGAATCCTGAGCGGTTGAATTCCAGTCCGCCCTCGGTTGAAAAGCTTCCGCTATCCATTTGTAGAAAGGCGTTCGGTCCCGTTCGGGTTGTAACATTACCGTCTTCCCGGTCCACATCCCCCCCGTCGATCGTCACTGCGGCATCACCATACCAGGTGAAACCTGACGGGTCGCTGATCACCCCATCGACTTCGATCAACCCGTCCACGCCTTCGCCCGGTTGCCCGCCCGTCCAATTGGCATCATCCAGGATTTCGCCGCCCAGAAATTCTGTAACCGTGCCGGCGTATACGTCGCGCGCGCTCAGCAAAGCCAACATAAGAGCCGCACCCGCTCTCAACATAATCATGTGTTGCATGTTTCTTCCCCGTTTCACTCCTTTGACGCCATATCTCGGCTCATTCCTCCAAGCCGAACAGCAGCCGGAAAAAGAGCATATCCGTCGAGGGATCCGACAAGAACCGTCCGCGAAATTCTTCGCGCCCGGAATTCAGCGGTACAGCGTCCCAATACAGATTCGTTTCCGTAATCCATTCCACAAGATTCGTTGAAGACTTCACCTCGAAGTAGACGTTGGTGGATATATTGGTCCTCCAAGGCAGCGTAATTTCGGGCTCGGCGTCCTGCTGATGAATGGAAAACGGGCGCTGACCGGGCACGTCGGGCGCCAAACCCGTCGTATAGGCGATCAGATTGGCGATCCCCGTGTCGTACGGATCATCGCCGGGCGCCTGTTGTCCTTCGGGAATCCCGTGTTCCGCCAGCCACTGCTCGTAGGTCTGCCGCGCATCGAGCGCCTCGATTACCCCGAACGGCTGCGTCCATAGACGCGCTTCATTGCCTACCACATGTCCCCTGACAAAGACCGCGTAGTCGGGAATTTGCTCGAACGGCAACACCGGTCCGTGATGAATGATTTCGCTGATGTCATGATGCGGATCGTAGGTGGACCAGTATATGACGTCGTATTCCGGAACCGTCAGGACGATTTCTTCGTCCGTCACCGTCACCTCTTCGAGGGTGAGAAGATTGGGGGAATAGCGGCCGTCGTCCGAGCGATAGAAATAGGTATGACCGTCTTCCATGGCCGCGCGCACGTTTTCGGGGTTCAGGGCATCGAGCAGAAACACGGACCGGTTCCGGCCAAGTTGCCCTTCGTGATGCATATCGTCGTTGGCGAATCCCCAGACCGACCGCTCCGGCAACAGCTCGTACAGGACCCGGTCCCATAATTCACGCTGCGGCGCCGCCCAATCGCCGTCGGTAAAGCTGGTTACCTCCATCCCTATCAACGAATCGAACTGCTGATAATAATCGACGTACCAATCGTACGGCTGATTCTCGTTCCCTCCTATGCGGCCGGGATGAAAGAAGACGGACAAGCCGTCCCGATCATGAATCTCCTGTAAAACGGTCAGCTCATCGTCATGACGTTCCGCATAGTCGTTGAAGTAACTCCCGATATGATGCGGAAGACTGACCTCTACTCCTTCAATGGAAACCATCCCCAACGTTTCCGGATCCCGATCCTGCCAGGGCTCCTCCGAGGCCTCTTCCCAGGTCTCATCCCAAACCGGGCTGATCTCGTGCTTGATTTCCTCGTAGATATTGCTCAACGCAGTCCAGGGATAGAGCGTCTGGGGACGCGCGTTATAGTGATGGTGATCGTGATCGGTCAGGGCCAGGATCGTATAACCGATGCCGTGATAGGTATCGATTACGTGATGGGGATCCAGTACCCCGTCCGAATAACGCGTATGGGTGTGCAGGTTCGCGGTGTGATGTTCGATAGTGGACCAATCGATCGCCTCATAAGGATTCACGATCGTTATCGGTCGCGGCGGCGCCGAGTCCAAGGGCTCAAGGTCGAACGATCGGACCTCTTCCAGCTGCCCCGGTGTCAGGGCGCCTTCCGAACCTTCGTCGCTACTGAAGATTCGAAATTCATCGATAGACCCCCGGAAAGAGCTATCATTCGCGGTGGTACTGGATGTGCTTCCCAGCCACAGATTTCCTCCATGGGAATCGTTGGTCAGCACACCGGAGACATCCGTGTCGAGGCTGGCATTCAGGTTCACCGCGAGGTTGGTTCCACCGTAATAGAATTGCAACTGGTCAGTGGACTTGGTGCCATCCCAGACGACCGCGATAAACGTCCATTCCCCCATGATCCCGAATTCCGGGATTGTACTGCTGCTGTGCCAGGATCCGCCGTGCCCGATCCGCGCGCTCAGGCGCCCTTCCTCTCCTTCGGACGACGACAAATAGTTCAATTCGAAGTTCGGGGTGGAGACAAGGCGCTGGTTGTTCAAGGCCACGCCGGGATCACTCCTGATCCATGCGGTGATGGTGAACGACTCGATTTCGTCCGTGGCGCTCTCCAAAGGCGTCGGGGAACGCGCGCCAAATTCGCCCCACATATAAGTGCCGGCAAGGTCGACCGAACCGTTATACGCATGCCCTTTCAGTCCTTGAGCGCGCGTGGTGATAATGGGATTGGGTCCGTCGCCCCGACGGGAAGCCGTCTCTCCTTGACCGGTGGTTCCGCGATTCGCCCACGCACTGGAATGCGGCGACTCGTCAATGCCTTCGAACGAAAAATGAATCCGCGCCAGGTCGATGATGTTGGACGGATCGGAATAGAGCGACAAGGTATTTCCCGTAACCACGAAATGGTCTGAGAAATCGCCCTCGTTCCCGCCGTCGAATCGCAGTCGATTCGCGTCATACAACGCTTCATAGTCCGACGCCGAAAAGTCCGCTACCGTCAGCGAAGCCCGTGCCAGGGGATCGGGCAGGAAATTGATGTAACCGTCGCCCCACTCATCGAACGGCGACGAGCCGTTAATGATCATGTGACCGCCGCCGTCGAAGGTGACGAAGCCATCCGGTCCGTCGTTCCCGGTGAAGCGCAGTTGGTTGTTGATCGTAACCGTTCCACCTGCCAGGTAGAATTCCTTCTGCGCATCCTGCGCGTTGAACATACGCAACTCATTTACGGTCACGGAACCGCCGTTTACCGTTCCGCGTCCGAGCGAGGCGCCCTCCCCCGTACCGTAGAAATAGATGAAATTTGCCGTCAGACTTCCGTCGTTTATTTCAAAGCCGGATCGGTTGAGCCCAAACCCACCTTCCGTTGTGAGTCCGCCGCTGTGAATCCGCAGATACGAGTTGGCGCTCAGGGACAACATCACGTTGCCGTCTTCCCGGGTGAGCAGTCCTCCGTCGATCGTGACCGTCGCTCCGCCGAACCAGGCCAACGTGCCGGCAACAGTGAAAGTCCCGTCCACCTCAACCAGCCCGTTGGTGCCGCTACCCGGAAGGCCTTCGGTCCAATTCTCCGGCGTCATCACATCGCCGCCCAGAAATTCGGTCGGCCCATCGGCATACCCACCGGCCACCCACCATAGGACCAACACAAAGGCCAACCCCGTTTTCCGCAAGAATCCATTGCTCATCATGCCCCCCCTCCTGCTCAACGATTGATTTCTTTTGCGCCCCCTTATATTGCTATATCTGATATATCATAGGGGCGCCCGGCGGCGATGTAAACCGTAATCCGAACCTATTTACGCGCGGAGCGCCTCGGCCGTTGCTGGTCCCATTGGCGGGCCAGCGTCATGACGTCCGCCGGCGCGCGCTGCTCGTTGAGCAGCCGGCACATGGCGCCCATGTAGGGGTCGATATGGTTGAAAAACTTCTTGTAGCCGCCGCACAAGTAATTCAAACCGGGTTCGCCGGACGGGGTGTGAATGAAACGATGCTTGGGACATTCCCCGTTGCAGGCGAAACGCACCTCGCAATCCCGACAATACTTCGGCAGGGTCGACGCCTTATCCTCGCCGAACTTGATCTGTTCGGGGGCGTCTACCATCGAGCCCAAGGTCTGTTCAGCGAGGTTGCCGAGCTTGTACTTCGGATAGACATAATGGTCGCAGGAATATACATCCCCGTTATGCTCCATCACCAACGCCCGCCCGCATTTCTCCGCAAACACGCACAGCGGCGACCCCCGCCCCATCCAATTGTTCAGCGCCACGTCAAAGATTTGAACAAACACCTTCCCCACATCGTTTCGTACCCACTCATCAAATACGGCGATAAGGAAGTCGCCATAGGCGATCGATCCGACACTCCACGCGGTCACCGGCGAGTGTTCGCCATTCTCCTCTTCGAGGTCCGGCGGGGCGGCCAGATCCAAGCCCCATTTTCGTGCGGACGCGTCCGGCTTACGTTCGACCAGTGGGATGAATTGGATGAAGTCCGATCCGATTTCTTTCAAGAACCGATACACTTTCAGCGGTTTCTTTGAATTCTTCCGATTGACCACGGTCAG
>SLGY01000031.1 GCA_007136425.1 Kiritimatiellia bacterium | reverse complement strand
CTGCCACTCATGCCATTCATCATAAGCCGATGTCATTAGTATCTTTTCCCAACAGTAATTAGGCAGAAAGTTTATATCGTGATCAGAACTTTCTGTCTAGTACAGGTCATTCTTGCTGGGAGGGGGGGAGAGGGGGTGTTTGGAGGGGGTGGGGTGGACCGGTGGCGGTGTGTTGGGTGGTCGTGATTCGTGTGTGGTGGCCGCGCCATTCTAGGCTTCGCCCCCGTCAATTCCCGGGATGAGAATCGAATTCAATGTGCCATTTACCTCCAGTGCAGAGAGTAACCGAATTCACGTTGTGTGGGAAGACAAAAATGTGGACATCGGGCGTGGTGGGCGCATCTCCGATTCGTTGACCCCGCATAAGAGCGGAGGCGCTCTTGCCCGAAGGCCTTGCGGGGGGGGGGGGGGTCCGCGTCCGGCCCGGGAAGCCGGGCCGCTCCAGGACATCGCGGACAGAGCTTCCTGCAACAATCCAGCGATGGGCTCGTGTGCGTATTCTTTCCATTTATTTCCGGAAATGGCGCTTGCTCGTTTCCTTATGCATACAGAGAGATTGGTGGAGGGCCGGATTATGAGCGAACAAGTTGAGTTGAGTCAGCGGTCAGAGGTAGAGGCGGATAACGAGCGTTTCTGGGCGGCGTATCGTTCCTGTGTCAGAGAGCATAGGGTGCCTGTGAAGGCGGCAAGCTATTATGAGCGGTGGGTGCGGAAGTTTGCGGAGAGAGGCACAACCAGGCGTCTGGGCGAACGTACGCGGGCGGATGTGGAATCATTCCTGACGGCTTTGACGGAGAGCGAATGGTATGAGGCCTGGCAGGTTGCGCAGGCGCGACACGCGTTGCGTTTGTTGTATGAATCGTTCTTGCCGAATTATCGGGGGAGGGAACCGGTGCCGGGTAAACGGGCTTCGGTGCCTGCAAACGAAGAGGAGAAAGGGGCGGAGCGAAGGCAAAGCGGGCAGGGCGTGTTCAAGGATAGTCCCGTTCCGGGCGAGGCGGAGCGTATGTGCGGCGATGAGCTGCGAGCGATGCGTGACAAGATACGCGCGCTGCATTATTCGATGCGCACGGAAACGACTTATCTTGATTGGGTGCGCCGGTTCCTGGCGTTCCATGATTATCCGAAGCCTCGTGAGATGGATGCGGAGACGGGGATTCGAGAATATTTGTCGTATTTGGCGGTGAAACGACATGTGGCGGCGAGCACACAGAATCAGGCGTTGAACGCGCTGGTCTTCTTCTTTCGCGAAGGCGCGGGGCGGCCCGCGGGCGATATTGGTGAGTTCAAGCATGCCAAGCGTCCGAAGCGCTTGCCTGAGGTGATGACGCGGGAGGAAGTGCGTCGCCTGCTTGAGCATATGAAGGGTACACCGCAGCTCATGGCATGGTTGACCTATGGAGCCGGTCTTCGATTGCTGGAATGCATACGGTTGCGGGTGAAAGATATAGATTTTGAGCGAAGACAGATCATGGTGCGTGACGGGAAAGGGCAGAAGGATCGCGTGACGATGTTGCCGGAACGGTTGGTGGATTTATTGAAGGCGCATCTGGCGCGTGTGCAGGTTCTGCACGCGGAAGATTTGGCCAATGGGCACGGGGAGGTATTCATCTGGGAGGGCTTGGCGCGCAAATATCCGAATGCCGCGAAAGAGTGGCATTGGCAATACGTGTTTCCGGCCAAGCGGTTGTCGGTCGATCCGCGGTCCGGCGCGGTGCGCCGGCATCATGCGCACGAGAACGTATTGCAAAAGGCGGTGAAAGCGGCGTCACGCGAGGCGCAAATTACGCGTCCGATAGGTTGTCATACGCTGCGCCATTCTTTTGCGACGCACTTGATCGAGTCGGGTTACGATATTCGCACCGTACAAGAGTTGTTGGGACATTCGGATGTGTCCACGACGATGATTTATACGCACGTGTTGAATCGGGGCGGTCTGGCTGTAAAGAGTCCGGCGGATTAGTCTTTCATGACATCGCGGAGGACGAATTGCAGAATGCCGCCGTGGCGGTAGTATTCGATTTCGATGGGTGAATCGATGCGGCATTTGACCTGGAACGTCGTTTCCTTGCCCTTGTCGTCCACGGCCTTGACGTCGAGCCGTTTGGCGGGTTTGAGGTCTTGTGCAATGCCGCTGATGGAGAAGCGTTCGCGACCATTCAACCCGAGCGTTTCCGCGTTCTGCCCGTCAACGAACTCCAGCGGCAACACGCCCATCTCAACGAGGTTGCTGCGATGAATGCGTTCGAAGCTTTCAGCGATAACGGCTTTGACGCCGAGCAGGTAGGTCCCCTTGGCGGCCCAGTCGCGGGATGATCCGGCTCCGTACATCTTGCCGCTGATGACAACGCTCGGTACGCCGTCCTGCATGTAGCGCATGGCGGCGTCGTAGACGGAGGTTTCCTCGCCGGTGGGTTGATAGATGGTCCAGCCGCCCGCTTTGTCGACGAGCAGGTTGCGTATCCGGATGTTGGCGAAGGTGCCGCGGATCATGACTTCATGGTTTCCGCGTCGCGAGCCGTAGGAATTGAAGTCCTCGGGTTCGATCCCGTTTTCGATGAGATATCGCCCGGCGGGCGAATCGGCGGGGATGGCGCCGGCGGGCGAGATATGGTCGGTAGTGATAAAGTCGCCGTAGTGGCCGAGGACGGCGGCGTTGTCAATGTCCTTGAGCGTGCCGGGTTCGCTATCGAAGTTTTCGAAGAAGGCCGGTTCCCGGATATAGGTGGAGTCTTTGTCCCAGGCGTAAACCGCGCCGGACTCGCCGGTGAGTTCGGACCATTCAGGGCTGGTTCCTGTGACGTCGGAGTATAGCTTGCGGTACAGTTCCGGATCGGCGGCCTGGTCCATGAGCGCATCGATTTCGGCGCGGGTAGGCCATATATCCCTCAAATATACGGGTTGTCCTGCGGTATCCGTGCCAATCGGTTCCGTGTCCAGGTCGACTTCGACGGTCCCGGCCAGCGCGTAAGCGACGACGAGGAGCGGGGAACACAGATAGTTGGCCTGTGTCAACGGGTGAATCCGGCCTTCGAAGTTCCGGTTTCCGCTGAGCACGGCGGCGACAACAAGGTTTTCGTCCTTGATGGCTTTTTCGATTTCAGGGCGCAGCGGGCCGCTGTTGCCTATACAGGTGGTGCAGCCGTAGGCAATCACGCTGAAGCCGAGTGTTTCGAGTTCCGGCAGGAGTTTGGTGTTCTTCAGGTACTCCGTCACCACGCGCGAGCCGGGCGCCATGCTGGTTTTGACATAGGCGGGGACTGTTAATCCTTTTTCCACGGCTTTTTTCGCGAGCAGTCCTGCTCCGAGGAGCAGGGACGGATTGGATGTGTTGGTGCAACTGGTTATGGCGGCAATGACGACGGATCCGTGATTGAGCGTGCCGTATTCGGGCACATCGGCGGTGCGTTCGCGTTCGGTCTCGGCCACGCCAAACCCGCGTTGTTCCGGCGAGGCCGTCAACGCCCCTTGAAAGTCCGCTTTCAAATTACTCACAAATACGCGGTCCTGCGGCCGTTTGGGGCCGGCAAGACAGGGTTCGATGGTGGACAGGTCCAATTCAACGAGTTGATCGAATTCAGGTTCGACATGCTGTTGGCGGAACAGGCCTTGTTCCTTGCAATAGCGTTCGACGAGATCGATCTGATCTTCGGACCGGCCGGTGATGTGCAGGTAGTGCAATGTGGCGTCATCGATGGGGAAGAACCCCATGGTGGCGCCGTATTCGGGCGACATGTTGGCGATGGGCGCGCGGTCGGCAAGGGTCATCCGGTCCAGGCCGGGGCCGAAGAATTCCACGAAGTGCCCGACAACGCCCTTTTCGCGCAGGATTTGCGTGACAGACAAGGCTACATCGGTGGGGGTCACGCCGTCTTTTAATTCGCCGTCGAGACGGAACCCGGTGACGGTGGGGATCAATAATGGGATGGGCTGTCCGAGCATGGCGGCTTCGGCTTCGATGCCGCCGACGCCCCAGCCGAGCACGCCCATGCTGTTGATCATCGTGGTATGCGAATCGGTGCCGACAAGGGTGTCCGGATACGCGAGCAATCGGCCCTGTGCGTCCGTTGACGAGCCGACACAGGAGGCGAGATATTCCATATTCACCTGGTGACAGATCCCGAGGCCGGGCGGGAGCACGCTCAGCTTTTTGAAGGCGCTTTGTCCCCAGCGGAGGAAGCGGTATCGTTCCCTGTTGCGCTCGAATTCCTTCGCCAGATTGTACTCGTATGCGGGTTGATCGCCGTATTGGTCGACCTGCACGGAGTGATCGATGACCAGGTCCACCTGAATCTGCGGTTCGATTTTAGCGGGATCATGGCCCGCGCGTTGCAAGGCGCTGCGCAAGGCGCCGAGATCGACCACGCAGGGTACGCCGGTAAAATCCTGGAGCAGGACCCGGGTGGGCATATACGGGTATTCCTGGTCGGTGGGGTTGGCGGGTTGCCATTGGGCGAAGGCCGTGGCGTGTGTTTCCGTGTAGGCGGGGTGCGACTGCATGCGCAGGAGCGACTCAAGCAGGATCTTCAAGGAAAAGGGAAAGCGGGACACGTCACCCATGCCGAGATCGGACAGTGCGCCCAAGCTGTAATAGTGCGCGGTGTTTCCGTTCTTGAGTGCCAGCTCTTTCACGGCGGCTTCAAAATGATTCATAGCAGAGATTCCTCCTGTTTAGCCCGTATTGTGCAGGCCCTGAATTAGTGACGGTGCACTCTAGATTCCTTGCAATTAAATGTCAACGTACCCGGGAATTCATCAACATGCCGTTACGGCGGCGGCTACGTAGAAAGCAGCTATGTAGCCGCGCCCGTGAGGGCGTGGACAGTGCGGTCAGCGTCCAGCCCCGGGAAGCCGCGATTTTTTTATGGCGCTTTTCCGGGCAAACCGATAGAGTGGCTCCCAAGTTTGAGATCACTGCAGCAGTTAAGGAGTGCGCTATGATGAAAAAATGGCTGGCTATAGGGCTTATAGCGATGATCGGCGGGGTCGTAGAGGCCGAACCCATACGAACGGTATTGACTAAAGAGAACCGGCTGCCGCGTTTGTACCAGGCCGAAATTGGTGCGGAGTTCTTTTATGTGGAACGAGAGGCTGTGGACGAGACGTCCGTGATCCCTTATTTGCGTTACACCTTGTTGCGCGATTTTGCGGTGATTGCCAGGTTGCCGTATCGTTCTATTGATCCCGATTCCCCCATGTACAGCCAGGAAAGCGGTATTGGCGATGCGACCCTGGGTTTTGAGTTTGTCGCGTACGAGGATTTGTTCGGTTACCCGTGGATCATGCCGCACGCCGAAGTATCTTTTGATACCGGAGACGAAGATAAGGGATTGGGCGCAGGCGACAACGAGTACACGGTCGGCGTGGCCGTCGGGACAACGGTGAACCGGGTACTGCATTGGACGGTGGATGCGCGTTACCGGATTCTCGATGATCAGGACAACATTCCTTCCGTTGGCGCCTCGCTGGTATGGGATTTGGATCGCCGCTTTTCGCTGATCGGCGAAATCGAATTATCGCGTGAAAAGGATGTGCCGGATGAGTTCGGACAGCGGGACGATCGGCATCCACTGATTTTCCTGGCGGGTATGCATTACAAAGCCACGCGCGCGTTGCAATTCACGTTACACGGTGGTACGGGCACGAACAGCGATCTGGACACCCTGATTCGCGGTAAATTGTCCTATTCTTTCTGAGCGCACGAACCAACAATAGTACCTGCCGCGTTGCTGCAGTGATTCCCTTGCAATACCGCCCCGCCGCGTTCTATCGGTCGGGGCGGTTTTTGTTGTGCACGGTTTTGTTTTGTTTCATCGGGGTCACCCACGCCCATGCAACGGAGCGGGGCCGCGGGGCTCCGCACGCCGCCCTGGAGGAAGCCGGGAAGAAGGCGGCGGCGGGCGAGTTGGAAGCGGCGATTGAGCTTTATACGGATCTGATTATGCGGGCCCGCCTTACGGTTCGTCAGACGGCGGTGGCGCATCAGAACCGCGGGGCGCTGCGCGCCATGCGTGGCGAGGCGGATAAGGCCTTGAAAGATTTTACCCGCGCGCTCGAACTCAATCCGCAACTCGCCGAAGCGCATGTGGGGCGCGGGCAAATGCTTATGCGACAGGGACGCACGGTTCCCGCATTGGACGCGTACCGGCGAGCGCTGGAACTGGATGATACCCTGGTTGCGGCGTGGTATGCGCGCGCGCTGCTGTATGAGCGGCGCGGCGAGTTGGTACCGGCGCGCCGGGATTTGATGAGGACCCTTGAACTCGATGAGAACCATGTGGACGCGCTTCTCGCGCTGGGCCGACTGCACGAGCGGGCCGGGGAGCTTAAAGAGGCGCACATCCTATATGAACGGGCCGTGAAGCATGATCCCGATTCGGGATGGGGCCTGACCTTGCTGGGTAATATATTGCACAGGCTGGGTGAACAGGGCCGGGCGTTGAAGTTCCTGGATCGCGTGCTTGAGCAAGAACCGGAACGCCCCGAGACGTTGCAAACGCGCGGGGCGGTGTTGCTTGCGCTTGATCGACCGGATGAAGCGGCGCGTGATTTTGATCGGGCATTTGAGTTGTTGGGGGATCAAGTGGGCTTGCTGATTCATCGCGCCGCGATTCATGAACGCTATGAGCGTTGGTCGAAGGCACTGGCCAAATACGAACAGGCCATGGCATTGGCGCCCGAGGATGTGTCGCTGCGCGTGCATCGCGGCCGCGCCCGTCGTGTGCTGGGTGATTGGGCGGATGCCTTGCGTGATTTTCGCGCGGTGCTTGAGGTCGCCCCCGGAAATGCCGAGGCGCATTATGAGATGGGTGCGACGTTTGAAGCCATGGAAATGCGGGAACGCGCGCTCGGTCATTACGAAGATGCCTTGCGGTTGGATCCCGGACATGCCCGCGCATACAATAATCGGGGCAATCGGCGTATGGCACGCGGTGACATCGATGCGGCCGTACGCGATTTTGAGCGAGCCGGTCGATTGGATCCTACCTTGGTGGAGCCTTACCTGAACCGCGCCCGGGTACTGGAATTACGCGGGAAGTTCGATGAGGCGCTCGCTTTATGCGCCGAGGCGGAACGGTTGAATCCGCGCCATCCCTCGTTGTATCTGGTTCGGGGCAACATTCATTTCGCGCGGCACGATTACGCACAGGCACTGAATGATTACACGCGTGCTATGGAATGGGAAGGGCACGCGCGCGAAGCGCTCGAACGCCGCGCGCGCGTGTACGAGGCGATGGGCCGGGACGATCGCGCGGAACAGGATCGCCGGGCGGCGCGCGGCGAGGAGGATTGAACGTTTATCACAACAACCACGTCACCAGTTCCGGGAAGCGCAGGACCAGGATCAGCACCAGAATCTGGATGATAATGAACGGGATCACTCCGCGATACATGTCCGTCGTTTTCACGGTCGGCGGGGTGACGCCGCGCAGATAGAACAGTGCGAATCCGAACGGTGGCGTGAGAAACGACGTTTGCAGGTTCATCCCGATAATGACGGCGATCCAGACCAGATCCACGCCCATGGCGTGGAAAACGGGGGTCAAGAGCGGGACAACGATGAAGGCGATCTCGAAGAAGTCGATGAAGAAGCCCAACGTGAAGATGGTCAGGTTCGTGATGATCAACAGGCCGATCAGTCCGCCGGGCAGGTTGGTGAGTATATCGTGAATCCAGACATCGCCGTCCAATCCCCGAAAGACCAGTGCGAAGGCCGTTGATCCAATGAGCAGAATGAGCACCATGGCGGTCAGGCGCATGGTGGATTCCATGGTATCTTTCAAGGCGTTGAGGCTGTACCGTCCGGAGATCATTACGATGAGTATGGAGCCCAACGCGCCGAGTGCGCCTGCTTCGGTCGGCGTTGCGATTCCGGCAAAGATGCTTCCAAGCACAATCAGGATGAGGGCGAGCGGCGGGATCATCACCCGTAGCACCCGGCGCAGGAGGGCCGGGCGCGACAGCCCTTGGCGCACACTTTGCGGAAGGGCCGGGGCCAGGCCGGGCTTGATGATGGATATGCCCGCCACATATGCGGCAAACGCGCAGGCCAGGATCAGGCCGGGCGTGAGCGCGCCGACGAAGAGATCCCCGACCGACACGCCCATCTGGTCGGCCAACACGACGAGCACGACGCTGGGCGGAATGATTTGGCCAAGGGTGCCCGAGGCGGAAATAACACCGGTGGCGATGGTCGGAGAATAGCCGTAGCGCAGCATGACCGGCAGGGAGATCAGGCCCATGGCGACCACGGACGCGCCGATCACGCCGGTGGCGGCGGCGAGCAGGGTTCCTACGAAGACGACGGCCAGGGCCAGGCCGCCGCGCACCGGCCCGAACAGCAGGCCGATGGTCTCCAGCAGGTCCTCCGCCAGACGCGATTTCTCCAGCATCGTGCCCATGAAGATGAAGAAGGGTACGGCGAGCAGGACATAGTTGGACATCACACCGAAGATCCGTTCCGGCAAGGCCATTATCAATATCCAGGGAAAGATATCCATCTGCATGCCGATCACGGCAAAGATCAGTGCGACGCCGCCCAGGGAAAAAGCCACGGGATAGCCCGAGAAGATGAACAGCAACAGTGCAACCAACATCAGGGGAGGGAGCCAATGTTCCATCAGGTCTCTCCCGGTTGATAATCGTCCAGGGACGCCTGTAATCGACCCTTGAGAAAGGCCCATTGTTTAACCGCGTCCGAGAGGCCTTGCAGCAATAGCAGGGAAAAGGCGATGGGAATGAGCGATTTGATGGGATACCGCGGCAGGCCGCCGGGGTCCGGCGACATCTCAAGGATGGCCCATGAATTGCGGACGGGCGCCCAGGAGACCCATAACATGACGAGACAAAAGGGAATGAGAAAGAGAAGGGTGCCGAGCAATTCGATCCATGCCTGTGTTCGCGGCGACAGTCTCCCGAAAAGCACATCGACCCGGACATGAGCGTTTCGTCGCAGCGTGTAGGCGGCGCCGAGCAGGAACACGGCGCTGAACAGGTACCATTGGACTTCCAGCAATGCGTTCGTGGTCAGGTTCATGCCCCACGCGCGACCGGCGTATCGGGCGATGGCGTTATAGGATCCGACCAGCACCATGAGAAGCGTCAACCAACAGGCGAAACGACCGATCCGCTCATTCAAGCGATCGATCCGGGCGGCAATGGACAAGAGCTTCTGCATGAACGGGACAGGTTACGAAAGTGATTTCTGCCATTCGATTTGTGCCTTGAGCCCGTCGTAGACCTTGGTGTCCGGGTTATAGCCGAGTACGCGGCGAATCTTTTCCGTGTTTGCGGCGGTATGTTTCTGGTCGCCGGGCCGCGCGGGTTGCCGATCGATTTCCAATTTGCGGCCGATCAGGTCTTCCAGCATCTCGCGGACCTGATTCAGCGAGACGATTTCGCCGCCGCCCACATTGAAGACTTCGCCGAGCGCCCGGTCGCGTTTTTCGAAAGCGAGCAGGGTCGCCTGAATGCTGTCCGTGCAGAACGTGTTACTGCGCGTCTGTTCACCGTCCCCGAACATCGTGAACGGTTCGCCGTTCAGCAGGGAACGAATGAGTATGTGATACGCCATGTCCGGGCGTTGGCGGGGTCCGTACACGGAGAAATAGCGCAGGATCGTAATCGGCACGCCGAAATTCGCTTCGTACGCTCGGCACAATTGTTCGCCGGCCAGTTTGGTGATCCCGTACGGCGAGAAGGGCGCCAGGGCGGAATCTTCCGGGCCGGTAGCCTGTTTGCCGTACACGCTTGACGTGGACACATAGATAAAGTGCGGGATCGATTCGTCGCGTGCGGCGTCCAGCAGGCGTTGGGTGGCTTCCGCGTTGCAGGACGAATAGGACTGAAAATCGCTCCAGCTCTTCATCAAGCCGGCCATCGCCGCGAGATGAAAGATCACGTCGGCGCCCTGCACGACGTCGCGCAGATTGGAGGTCCGAAGATCCAGTTCGTGGAACTGGAAGGCCTTTTGCGTAAGTAATCCCTGAAGATTCTGTTCCTTATAGGTACGGGGATAGTAGGGAATGAACGCGTCCACCCCAATGACCTCGTGGCCGCGCGCAACCAGCGCCTCGCTCAAATGCGAACCGATAAATCCGGCTGCACCTGTTACTATGCATCGACTCATTGACTGGATTCCTTTTCTTATCGAAATGTGGCGCTCAAGATAAACGCCTTATGTCACGGGATGAAAGTAAAATGTCGACTTTGTGGATT
>SLGY01000005.1 GCA_007136425.1 Kiritimatiellia bacterium | reverse complement strand
TCCTACGGGCGAACCGACGAAACGGAAGATACGGAAACCGACCTGCACGAGGGTCTCGAGGACACCCTGCGCCTGTTCGCCAATCGCTTACACGATGTCACGGTCGAACGCCAATTCGGCGACGTGCCTCCCGTGCGCGGGAATCCCGGACCGTTGAACCAGGTCTGGACCAACCTCATCGCCAACGCCCTCGACGCCATGAAAGAGCGCGGCGCGTTGACGGTCCGGACCGCGGTCGAAAACGGTTATGCCGCCGTGCGGATCATTGACAGCGGGCCCGGCATCCCGCCGGAACATCTCGACAAGATCTTCAACCTCCGCTTCACCACCCGGCAAGGCCGTATCGAGTTCGGTATGGGCCTCGGCCTGTCCATTGCCCAGAGCATCGTATCCCGGCACGGCGGCCGGATCGAGGTCCGCTCGGAACCGGGCCGCACGGAATTTTGTGTTTACCTCCCCCTTTATTCAGCCAATACTGCGCCCACATCAGCGAGGAATGCGAAACCATGAAACGAATCGTCATACTATGCCTGGAAGATGAAACGGAAGTGCTCGACGCGCTCATGCGCGACCTGACCCCGTTCAAGAAAACCATGCGTATCGAGGCCGCCGAAAGCGTCGACGACGCCCGGGCCGTGCTCGCCGAATGCGAGGCGGACGGCGATCCCATCGGATTGATCCTGTGCGACCATCTCATGCCCGGCGTGCGCGGCGTGGATTTCCTCGTGGAATTGCAGAAGGAATCCAAATACGCCGAGACGCGCAAGGTCCTGATCACCGGACAAGCCGGACTCGAAGACACCGTCCGCGCGGTGAACAACGCCCGTCTACAGCATTACATCGCCAAACCCTGGAACGCGGATACGTTGCAGGAAGTCGTACGGGAACAGCTCACCGAGTTCGTCATTCGCAATGAAGAAGATTTGACGCCGTACATCTCCGTACTTGACGGACCGCGCCTGCTGGAAGCCATGGCGGCCACCGGCAAGGACCGGTAAACACGACCTCGCCACAACCTTGCATCGCTGCGTCCGGGCAATGGACGCGCGACAACAACCACAGCCCCCACGACAAGACGGAAACCCATCATGAAATTGAAAACCACCCGATACTTGGTCCTTCTCGCAACAGGCCTCGTCATAGGCGCGACAAACGCAACCGTATCCGCGGAACAACCGTCGGACAAGTCATGGGCCGACCTGGAAACGCGCGTGGCGCAACTGGAAGCGACGCGCCCCGCCGGCGTTCCGCTGCAGGCCGCGTGGCAACACGGGATCCGCTTGCAAAGCGCCGACGACACCGTCCGGCTACGGATCGGCGGACGGCTCCAAGGCGATATGGCCGCTTTCGACGCCGAATCCGATGTGCAAGACCGGTTCCCCGCCCTGACCAGCGGCACGAAGACGCGCCGCGCGCGTGTCTACTTTTCCGGCGTCCTCTACGACGTTTCACATTTCCGCGTGGAATACGACTTTCTCGGCGGTAACGCCAACGTGCGCGACGCGTACATCGGCGTTTCCGATATTCCTCTGCTCGGTACCGTGCGCGTGGGGCGGATGCTGGAGTACTACTCGCTTGAACAGCTTTCCGGTAACAGTTTCCATCAATTCATGGAACGCGGCCTGCCCGCCGCCTTCAACGAATACTGGAACAACGGCATCGGGATTCGCAACAGCGTCTTCGATCAGCGCGCCACCTGGGCCGTCGGCGCCTTCATGCGCACCGACAACTTCGGCGATTCCGATACCAACAGCCGGCACAATGTCTCCGCCCGCATCACCGCCGCGCCGGTCTATCGCGATGACGGCCGTTCCTGGTTGCATCTCGGCGCGGGCGCCATTCGACGCAGACCCGACAACAACACGTACATCGTCCGCTCGCGCCCCGAATCGTCCGTCGCCCCCGTCTTCGCCGACACGGGCTCGGTGCCGTCCGATCGCGTGGACCTGCTCGGCCTCGAATTCGCCGCCGCGCACGGCCCCGCCACTCTGCAGGCCGAATGGCATCAGGCCCGCGTAAACATGCGCGAGGAAGACGAATTTCCACACGACGGCACCGCCACGCTCAACGGATACTATATCTATGCCGGCTACTTCCTGACCGGCGAACATCGCAGCTATAATCGCGGCATCGGCACGGTCGGACGCACCATCCCGAACAGCAACGTCGGCGGAGAGGGACACGGCTGGGGCGCGTGGGAAGTCGGGCTGCGCCATTCGGAACTCGACCTCAACGACGGACCGGTGGAAGGTGGCCGACTTCGCAATATCACCGCCGGCCTCAACTGGTATCTGAACCCGAACATGCGCCTCATGTGGAACTACGTCCGCGCCGACCTCGACGACGCGGGCAAAGCCCATATCTATCAGATGCGCGCGCAGTTCGATTTCTAATGCGGAGCAGACCCGGACCGCATGAGAGAGGAAGCGCAGGGCAGCTTGCTGAGTCCGGTCACTGATCACTTGGACGTTGGACGTTCAGCGTTCGATGTTCGACGTTCTCTTTCCCCACAACCCAAAACCCAGAACCTGAAACCCAGCCCGGTCTTCCC
>SLGY01000006.1 GCA_007136425.1 Kiritimatiellia bacterium | reverse complement strand
GACGCGTGTCAATTACCCGCGGGTCGGGTGGACTTTCCCCAGTTTTTGCTGGATAACAATTTCAATAACCAACAAGGAATTACCAAGGGGTGACGGGAGTCACCCCGTTGGGGTTTGGCTTTTGAGCCGCGACAGCGGCTCCTTTCGGAGTGCGGCGGCTTGACCTGCCCTTGCCCCTGAAAACGTGTGCAGCGCATTCACGTTGATGCCTCCTTGAGCGTAAGCGCGTAGACCATATCGTGGAATCGTGCATAGCCTCGCCACAACGATTGGAATCCAGGGGGCCCGTCACATTTCCGGTTCAAATAGCCTCCGAGACTGGCAATGATTACTACGGCCTCTCCAAGCGTCACGGGCTTTTTTTTTGCGCGAGCAACTGGAGGGTTTGGCATTCCCACTCGTTGAAAAGCAACGAAGCGGGCAACTCTGGAACCTGGCGTCCGAGCAGGGCCAATGCCATAATGCGCCAGGCGATGACCGCGTCGATGGCGATGGTGCGCGCCAGTACTTCGGCGGTGTGGTTCTGATGTTCCAGGATTCGACAGCCGCTTTTCAGCACGCGATGCCACTCCTCGATTCGCCAGCGGCGGCAATACCAACGCACGCATTTGAGGGCCTGTTTTAGCGAGCGCACTTCCAGCGTGCTCAGCAGCATCCAATGGATGGCGACCGCGCCGGGCGGCGGGTGCCGCTCGATGAGTGAGACGGCAAAGAGAGACAACGGAAGGTTATGCTTCAATCGTGAGGTTTGAGGAGCACGGATGGTTACCTCGCGAAAGCGGACTTCGACGTGGGCCATCCGGGCGGGCAAAGCTGACCGCCCCGGTTGGCTGGGTTTGCCCGGTTTCTCCCGTTGGCGCGGGACGGAAATCGAAACGGTGGCGGCGGCAGGACTTTCGCTGAGAACCTCGAACAGCTTAGCCTCTTCCCCCAGCAGGCAACGGTTGTGCTGGACGCGCACGAGCAGATCGACGCGGCCGCCTTGTTTGCGCCGCTCATCGAACAACTCATAGATATCGCTCTCCCGGTCCCCCACGACGACCAAATGTGTCTTCTCCAAACGTGCGGCGATCCCTGCGGCATCGCGAAAGGTTTGTATCCAGCGCCAGGAGTCCTTTTGTTCGATGGGAAGATCGTTGCGATGGGTTTCGGAGTCGGCCGGCTCTGGCGCCCAATTCTGCACGCGCAGGACGCCCAGCGGGATGCCGCGGGCGGAGAGGGCCAACGCACTGTGCATCTTGAGCCCCTTGGCCTTGGTTCCCATCTGGTTTGTTCCAATTTGTCCCAGGTTTTCGCAGTGCAGACGCGTGGAGAAGTTCAGATCCATGGTGTCTTGGACAATCAGTGCCACCTTCTCTGCAGCCAGCCGGCGAATCGTCTGTTCCCGGTGACCTCCCAGCCAGGCTTCGGAACGGATGGTGTCACGCTTGGTATTCATCAGGCGGTAGTAATTTTTGAGCTTGTGCCGGTTCCCCCCGCAAGCCCGCGCGTAGGAGACGCCGGGCTGACGCCCTTTATGGCGTGCCGCATTCACTAATTGCGCGGTCCGCCTCGAATCCTTCAGGTCACAGTCGCCGAATTCCTGTTGCGCCCAGCCATCCGATTCCAGTCCACTTTCCACACTCAGCGGCTCCACCGCTTGCTTGCGGATACCCATCTGAAAACGCCAGTCCGAACGCAGCGGATACAGGTATACATCCTTGATACTCTTGCCTTCCTTCTTGCTTCCGTTCCGCCCACGGCCTTGGGTTTTTCCAACATACACCCAGTTGGCCGCTTGAAAGCAGGTGCCCGCGTATTGCTCGCCATTGACGAACGTCTCTATCAACCAAGGTTCGATGCCGTAGCGATTCCGGTAATCCTTGGCCACCCGTCGCGCACACATCCCCAGCACCATGGAGGCGAGGTTCTCACACGGGACGCTTTCACGGATCAGATAGCGGGTCAGGTTGATGACCCGCTGATGGTGGTGCGCCCGCTGCGATTCATCCCATCCGATCCACTGGTCCCGGCTCTGCAAATACAGGGCCGAACTGCCGAAGCCAATGCCACCAAGCCAACCCTGCGGCGAGTGAATCAGATACCGCAACTGCCGCCCCACCAGGCGGCAGTCGCGCAATGGATGTTCCCGCTCCATCAAGGTGTTCCAGATGCGAAACAGATCGTCCTGATCTGAGCGAACTTCGATCAGTTCCAAGCCTTCAATCTGTTCGGCCCGAGGCGGTACCGGCCCGGGGGCCGGGACCGCCTCATCCAGCTGTCGAGCGGTCCAAGCTCTCGCGCCACGATTCAAGACGGCAGGCAACCGAAATCGGCCTTCTCTTTCCAGATCCCGCAATGCCTTCGCAGCACTGGCCATCTGCCATTCCCCCTTACCGTCGCGCAAAGCAAGCCGTTCGCACATCGCCCGGGCCAGCCCTGTTCGTGTGCCCTCCTTGTTGGCGGCCAGCCACTCGATCACATATTCGACACTTTCGGAACTCGACAATCTCTCTTTGACGCTGGTGGTTGTTTTCATGCATCTGCATATATCAGAAAACGGAGGCGTTGTCCCGTCTTTTTTTCAAGGG
>SLGY01000136.1 GCA_007136425.1 Kiritimatiellia bacterium | reverse complement strand
GCTTCGGGAGGTTGCCCCTCCAGTTAATGTGTCACAACACAATGCGTTGCAGCATCACTTTGGAGGGACGCGCTCCGTCGCGTCCGAAGAGAATGTACCGAGAAGTAATAGAGTTTGGTATCAGGCGTCGAAAGGCGCCGACAACGCATCGGGATCAAAGAGTCGCCCGCACCAACGTCGATTCAGGGACTCCTGCATCGTTCCCACACGGCACTTCACTCCTTTGATCATTCCTCGTTCCCCCTCCACTTCGATGAAATGCTCATTCTCTCCCTGCAACCGCGCGCGGAAAGGCGGTGTCTTCTGGAAAAGCCATTCGTCCGATTGCAGACGGGCTATCCGCTGCGCCAATTCGTCGGGCGATGGTCCTTCAACGTCTCCCGCTGCGCCGCGCGCGATAAACGCCTCGCGCACCTGTTGCACCGTCAACGGGTTGGCGGCGGTAGACAGGTTTCGAACCCGGGCTCGAACGGATTCCTTGGCCCGGGTCTCAAAAGTCCAGGCCGAGGGGCGCAGCGCATGATCCAAGGCGGCCAGATCAGAATCGACCAGCAAGGTGCCGTGATGAAGCGCGGCATTGCGCCGGAAACAGAAAGCATTGCCGGACACTTTCAATCCGTCCACGACCAGACTGGTCCTCTTCATCCGCTCGGTCGCAAACCCGAAATCGGCCAAGACATCCCCAATCAGCGCGAACACGGCGTCGGCCCGATACGCCGTGCGCGGCATGAAAAACGCATAGTTGAGGTTTCCCTCGTCATGATATACGGCGCCCCCGCCCGACACGCGACGCGCCAATCGCACACAGCGCTCTTTCATCCAGCGCAGGTTGCATTCGCGCCACGGATTCTGGTTCTTCCCAATGATGACGGCGGGCGTACTTTGCCAGAGATAGAGAATCGGTTCCGCGTCGGCGGCGCGGTCGAGCAGCCATTCCTCTATGGCCAGGTTCCAATACGGGTCCGTCGTATCCGATACCCGCACGCGAAACGGTGGAGCGGGAGCAGGCGTGTTCAGTGTTCGGGGTTCCGTGTTCAGTGTTCGGTGTTCAGTGTTCGGTGTTCATGTTCATCCGGCTTCGGCCTATTGCCGCCCCTCAATCAAGGAGTCTACCACGCCCGGATCCGCCAAGGTGGATGTATCTCCCACCTCGTCAATATGGCCGTCGGCGATCTTCCTCAGAATCCGACGCATGATCTTGCCCGATCGCGTTTTCGGAAGCGCGTTCGTGAAGTGAATCTTGTCCGGCGAGGCGATCGGGCTGATATCGTCACGCACATGCTGGATCAAGGCCTTGCGCAGCTCGTCCGTCGGTTCGTTTCCTTCTTTGAGGGTCACATAGCAATAGATCCCCTGCCCTTTCGTTTCATGCGGGAAACCGACTACGGCGGCTTCGGCCACGCTCGAATGCGATACCAAGGCGCTTTCAATCTCCGCAGTGGCGAAACGGTGTGCGGACACGTTGATGACATCGTCGATGCGGCCGAGCAACCAGTAATACCCGTCGGCGTCTTTACGACAGCCGTCCCCGGTAAAATACTTGCCCGGATAACGCGAGAAGTAGACATTTCGGATCAGCTCATTCCGCTTATCACCATACACGCCCCGGATCATGCCCGGCCACGGCTGTGCGATGGCCAGGCTGCCGCCCTCGTTCACCGCGGCCTCCGAGCCGTCCTCCTTGAGGATCACCGGCGTCACTCCGAAGAACGGCAAACCCGCCGCCCCCGGCTTGGTCGGGATCGCGCCCGGCAGCGTGCTGATCATGATCCCGCCCGTTTCGGTTTGCCACCACGTGTCGACAATGGGACACCGTTCCCGGCCGATCACTCGATGATACCACATCCACGCCTCCGGATTGATGGGTTCGCCCACCGTACCAAGCAGGCGCAGGGAAGAAAGGTCGTGTTTATTCGGCCAATCCTCGCCCAGCCGCATCAGGGCCCGAATCGCCGTCGGGGCCGTGTAGAAGCTGTTGACTTTATAATCGGCCACGATTTTCCAGAAGCGGTCCGGCTCCGGGTACGTCGGCACGCCCTCGAACATCAGCGATGTCGCCCCGTTCGACAGCGGGCCGTAGACCATGTACGAATGACCGGTAACCCAGCCGATATCCGCCGTACACCAGTAGATGTCCTCTTCGTGATAGTCGAAGATATATTTGAAAGACAAGTGCGTATGAAGCAGGTACCCGGCCGTCGTATGCAGCACGCCCTTGGGTTTGCCCGTACTACCGCTGGTGTACAGGATATACAGGGGATCCTCCGCTTCGAGTTCTTCCGCAGGACAGTCAGCGCTGATATCCGCCGCCTCATATTCCTCTTCCCAACGGAGGTCGCGCTCGTTCTGCATGGGGATATCGGTGTTCCCGCGGTTATAGACGATGACTTTCCTCACCGTCGGTGTTTCTTCCAACGCCTTATCCACCTTCTTCTTCAACTCGATCGTCTTACCGCCATGAAACCCCACATCAGCGGTAACGACCATATACGATGCGCAATCCTGAATCCGGTTGCGCAGGGCATCCGCACTGAACGCCGAAAACACGACGGAATGGATGGCCCCCAGTCGCGCACAGGCGAGCATGGCCACGGGCAGTTCAGGGATCATGGGCATGAAGAGCGTCACCGTCGTGCCCCGTTTGACGCCGTGTTTCCTGAGGACATTGGCAAAACGACAAACGCGTTCGTGCAACGCCCGGTACGTCAGGGCTTGTCTTTCCTCTTCGCGTTCGCCCTGCCATAGAATGGCCGTCTTCTCCGCCCGGCCCTGTTCCAGATGCCGATCAAGGCAGTTCACGGACGCATTCAAACGGCCGCCGGAAAACCATTGGACATACGGCCCTTCGATGGCCCCAATCCGGTCAAAGTCGTGCTCGACCACCGTATCCCATTTCTTGAACCACTGCAGGTTTTCCTCCGCCTGTCTTCCCCAGAACGATTCGGGATCGTTGACGGACTCGTCGTATAGTTTCCGGTATTCGTCGATCCGCCCGATATGCGCGTGTTTCGAAAACTCCGGCGAGGGTGAAAAGGAACGGTCTTCCTTGAGCATGGATGAAATGTCTTTGTTCATGACCCGGACCTCCTGAGTATGGGATTCACTTCAGCAGAGGATGATATCGCGTGGCGCCGGCACAGTCCAGACCATCCGTGCAGGCCCCACATCAAATAAAGCATAAATGCTGGTCAATGTGTTAATCATCCGGCATAGTGTCCGGTTAAAGAAAGAGTCAGGAAGGATTGATTATGAGTGAACAGATTACCCCCGAATTCATCCGCCGCATTCCCAAGACGGATCTACACGTGCATCTCGACGGATCGCTGCGTATTCCCACGCTGATCGAACTGGCCGAACAAAGCCGGGTGGAACTCCCCGCCCAGGACGAAGCGGGGTTGAAGGCCAAAGTCTTTAAAACGCATTACGAAAGTTTGCCGGAATATTTGCAGGGATTCGCATATACCTGCGCCGTCCTTCAGAACGCGGAGAATCTCGAACGCATCGCGTATGAACTGGGCCAGGACAACATCGAGGAAGGGGTACGCTATGTGGAAGTCCGGTTTGCGCCTCAACTGCATACGCACGAAGGCCTGCCTATTGCCGAGGTCGTGCGGGCCGTCGCCGCGGGCATGGACCGCGCCAAGAAGGAACACAACGAGTCGGACGCCGTACGGAACGGCGACGACATCCCGTACGAATACGGCATCATCATCTGTGCGCTGCGCTCCTTCAATGAGCATATGTCCGACTATTACAAGCGCATCCTGAATATCATGTCCTACGCGAAGAAGAAGGAAGTCTTCGCCGCCGCCTCTTTGGAAATTGCCCGGGCCGCCGTGGCCATGGCGCAGAAAGACGGCATCCCCGTCGTCGGTTTCGATCTGGCCGGCGAGGAAGCGGGCTATCCGGCCGATGATCACAAGGAGGCCTTTGCCTATGCGCACAAGCATTTCCTTCGCAAAACCGTGCACGCGGGCGAAGCCTACGGCCCGGAATCCATCTTTCAGGCCATCACCGATTGTCACGCAAACCGTATAGGACACGGGACCTTTCTCTTCGCCGAAGATATGATCAAGAATCCGACTATTGAAGACCCGGGCATGTACACAAGGCTGCTGGCCGAATACATCGCAAGCCAACGCATCGCCATTGAGGTCAACCTCACCAGTAACCTGCAGACCACGCCGTCGATCACCTCCGTGGCGGTGCATCCCGTCCGGCAGATGATCGAGCACAATCTTTCCGTCTCGATCTGTACGGACAATCGTCTCGTGTCGAATACCACGGTCTCAAAGGAATTCGAACTGTTGGTCGAGAGTATTCCGGTCACACGCGCACAATTCCGGAACCTGGTCGTCTCCGGCTTCAAGGGCAGTTTCTTCCCCGGCAGTTATAACGATAAACGCCGCTACGTGCGCAAAGTGATCAACCGTTACGAGGCGTTGGAAAAGGAATTGCTCCGCGACTAGAGCTCTGTCTTTAACAAGGCGATATGCCCATTCCAATACAGGGGCTCAACGGTCCTGTCGCTGTCCCCGGAACCCGTACTGAAAAGGAACACGGCATAATGCTCGAACACCTCGTAATGAAGCGCGTCCGATGAAAATCCCGCGGCGCCGAATACCCCCATCATGTCATCGGCCAAGGCGCGTTCGACGATAATCGCCTCTCCTGCCCTTCCTGAAATTGTGCGCTCCGGCAACGTGTGCGGATAACGCGCATTCTCCGCCGGCAAGGTCTCGATCAACCGTCCCCTTTCCCGGCCGACGGATTCAAGCCGCCGGCTCAGCCAACGATCGCACCACGCGAATTCAACGTCGTTATCCGCCAGGTAAGTATGAATACCCGAGACTTCCGCATGGGAAACCGGATCAATATGTCCATGATATTCAAACACGAATACCTCGGAGATCGACCACGACGCCGCGTCCTCCGCGCCGCGATGTGTAAATTGCACATAGGCCGCTTCCACGGGTGACCAGCGATGGTCCTGCGCGGGATAATGATCTTTGAAGTAGACCCGATTCCCGTTAACGTAGGATTCGCCGACTCGCACGAGGTCGGTTACGACAGGCTCATAATGGTCTCCATCCACCGACACGGCTATATCGTACGGTCCTCGCGGTAAATCATCCCCTGCCGGATAGAAACGCATCCCGTCAATCATGCGCGGTTGATCCAACTTCATGGTCACCCGCTGCACCGCCCCGGAAGGGCTTATCCCGGTATCCGCACGCCGGTCCGTCAGGGATTCGCCGGCGCCGTGCACCCCTTCCGCGTCCACGCGGATAACGGGCGCCGACCGGCGGCGACTATGCACAGGACGCATGTCGCCGAGCAAGGTCAGTACGGGATGCGGAATCAAACGGTAGGTCTCAATGCCGAGCGCTTGCAGGGCGCCGGTAAAATAGTGCGTCAAGCCGGGCCTGAAACCGTACGCGCTGTTCTCCTTCCTAGCCCATTCGCGATGATGCTCCAGGATCCTGCCATCACGAAATTCCAGGAACGCGGCGCGCTCGCCCGCCGTGAACGATAGTTGCAACCCCATTAATTGATCGGGAAGCGCGCCGATGATCTTAACATAAGGGGACCCCGCTTCTTCCGCGTTGGCGATGATCTCCTCTCTCAATTCCATTGTGACCGCCTTGTCCGGCGCATAGACCAGGCATCGGTGCACGAGCCCGCCGAGATTGTAGCCCGACCAGAGCACCAGGCACACCCAACCCACACGGCGCACGGCAACCCGATGCGCCGACAACATGGACGCGAAGCCCGCGCCCATTACGATCACACCGAGCGTGATGAGATACCGGGGGGCGAATAAGCCGGCCATCGGATGCGTCAGATAAAGCAAGAGGAAGAGCCCGGCAAAAAGCAATGGGACCCGGCGTCGCCCCTCACAGGACGGTTGCGCAACGGAATACAGGTAAAACAGTATTGGCAACGCCACGACCACCGCCGTTGCCGTACGCGCGAACACGGACGTCGTGTCAGGCCACCACAAGAACGCCGGAAGATTTCGTTCCCAGAGGATCGCCAGATGCGGATAGACCAACTGAATCCTCGGCCACATGACCCGAACCATTTCAGCGCCTTCACCGCTTTCCACGAATGCGTAAGGGATCAACCCCAACAAGCCAATGCCGGCAGCCAGCACCAAGGCCCCGCCCCGTCGCCAGGACCTTCGCCTGACCCGCCACCAATCCACCGCCAACCATAAGGCGGCCGTCAGGAAGAATGGCAGCACCTGCAAGTTCGTCCAGACCCCGAACGCCAGCACCAGCCCCAACCCGGTCCAGGGCAAAGGCCGAAAGTCGGGCGCGGTCATTTCCGTTTCGCGCAGCGCAAGCCATAGGGCGATGACGCCCGCAAGGTATATCTCCGGATAGCCGCCATAGGCGCCCATCGTATACCACACCGTGTACCAACCCCCGAATGCGGCGCAGGCGGCGGCTCCGAAACCGGCGGCCGGAGAGCGGAACAGGTCGCGAAACAGCAGGTACAACGCACCGACCCATAACGCAGCAAAGAATGACGGCACGATCGCCAGCGTTTCCGGGGATGCGCCGAGGAAGAAAAAGACCAACGCCACGGCGTAGGCTTCGAAGGCGCCCATGTAATCCTGTCCCGCATAGAAAAGGGGGCGACTCCCTTCCAGTATCTGCCGCGCCATGATGCCCACGGTGGACGTATCCCTCGTGGACGTGAACACCATGACGGCCAACGCCATGCGCGCACCAAAGGCCGCCGCCATCAACGCGACGAGAGCCCATGCCGGACGCCCCCGGACGCGTGGCATGATCTTGGTTTCCCCGCTCATCAAAACCACCGGGGATAGGTGATATCGACCTGGTCCGCACCTCCAGGATCGATATGAATGAGACGCACACTCGTTCCGGTTTCCCAAGGCGAAACGGAAGCCGACGCAGGCAAAGCGGACAGCCCATCCACCCAATTATACTTGATGACAAGCGACGCATCGGGATCCGCCGGAAAAACACGTATGCGATTGAGCTGTACGTCGAGACGACCGGCGCCCTGAACGAACATGTCCGAATCGCGCAAGACTTCAAACACCGTCTTATCGCCAAAAGCAACCTTTTCGCGATAGTATTGGCTACGCTGACGCAACACGTCTTTCCACGCGTCGTGATAGGTAATCACATGGGTCACGTTATATAATTCCATGAACCGGAACATCTTTTCCGGACCCTCCCGCCGGAATTCGGCCGGCGGATAATCATATTCGACAAGTCGAGGGGAGAACCCGTAATAATCCGCCGCCATCATTTCGCGCTCGGCAAAGATCGGTAGTGCGGCGACCTTCCCGCCTCCGTACCCGTGCACGGCCGCGCCGGCGAACAGCAGCCGGCCGTCCGCGGGGACGTTTTCCCGTACCCAGTGAACAATGGTCTTCATCTCGTCGGACATCGTATTGTAGCGCGCACGGCCCTCATTGCTCATATACTTCACCGCCGTGTAGCCCGTCATTATCGAAAGCGCGCACAGCAGGGCGGCCAACGTACGCGCGGCCATTCGATGTTGCCGGAGCAGGCGCCCCACCACGAGGGACGCGGGGAGAATCCCCACATACAAGGCGTTAATCCACATCCGATCCAGTTGCAGCAACGGTTTCCAATCCTTGGCAAACGCGGCTACGAGCAGACTCGTCAGGAGAATCGGAACATAGAATCGACGCATGCGCCTGTTCGGCAACGCCCAAAGACCAAGCGTACCCGCGAACAGGATCACCGGATTGGTCCTGCGCACCAATTCCGACAATTCGCGCCATCCCCCGCTCCACAAACCGATCGCCGTGGCCGGCGGATCACTTTGGGTAAACCCGCCGATATCGGAATGGGTCCAAAGGCTCAACGCCGGAAGGACGAACATCACCGCCAGCAGTAGAACGACGATTCCCCCGCCCCACAGCAGGCGCGGGGTCAATAGGCGGGCGTGAAGCAACAACATCACGCCCATGGGCAACACCATGATGCCCGCGGGCGGCCAGCAAAGCACAACGGCGGCCGACACCGTAAGCGCGATCCACGTCCGTGCATCATTGTGTCGCAAAACAATCAATCGGTACAGACACGCCGAGACGGGCAGGAGAAACGAGGCGGCCAACAGTGAGCCGAACGTGCCGTAATGGACAAGGTGAATGAACGTGAAATGCGATGTGCCCAGGCTGAGCAACGCGGCCAGCACCCATGCCGCGCGATCGCGCGTGACGGCGCGCGCCGAGAGCGCGGCCACGAAAGGGACAAGGAACAAGAACAGGAAGCCCAAAGCCGGCGTATAACTATGCACGGTCTCCAGAAAACGCCATACGGGCCAAAGCAGGAAACCGGGCGCCATCACGCCCGACGCCACCAGATACGGCATGACACTTCCACCGTTCCAATAGGGATCATAATAGATGAATCGAGGCGCAGTCTGTCCCCAGGACCAGAGCCTGTAAAAGAAGGAGGGATGATCCACCCGATACAAGGGTTCCCCCCCGCTGGCCTGCAACAACCCGTGCAGCGCCGATATTTGAAACGATAAAAGCGCCACCAACAACACTATGAGCACCGGAACACGTCCGTATGAACGAAGCACAAGCAGCGCCCCGGCGCACAACAAGGTCCGCTCCAACCAACTCTTCGCAGGCGTCCATGCCGAGTCTGAAAACCAATTGAGAAAGAAGAAGTCCGGAGCGTGGGCGGTCGGCGATATCAGATACAACAGCAGCACAACGAACAGCGCGACTTGCGGCCCTTCGACGGAAATGGACGGCGGCCCGTTACGACGATAAGCCAGGTAGAGCCCAACCGCCCATAATGGGAACAGCCACAACGCGCGCATGAACGCCCCGCCCGCCACACCCTGTTCGAGATCGCCCAACAGGAACGCGAACACCATGCCCACCGCAACAATCACGGCCGCCGCCCAGGTTCTGCGTCCCGCACGCGATGTCCAACAATTCCGGCGCTTGCCGGCGATCGCTTTCGGATCCTCTGCTTGACTCTTCATAACGTGTTCCGAACTGAACAGCATAGTGTTGCTTAGACAGCGGAATCAAGGGCGTAGCCCCGCGCCATCACTGCGCATCATGGATCGGTCCAGACGTGCAGCCTGAACGATCGCTCGTTATTCCGTGTTGCAAAATGGCTGCCCCGATGACTGTGAATGACCGTAGGATATTCCAATTCCCGGATTTCGCTTAACGGCGTCGTCGCCCCCACGTAAAAAGGATACACGTCCATCTCTTTCGGCAGGCTCGTGAGCCAGACGATCCGCCGATCGGGCGACGCATGTATCCGGCGTAACGCTTCCAGAAAACGCTCACGATAGGCTTCATCCCCGCTTTGCCAGAGCAGACTGCCGTTGATTACTTCGCGCTCAAAATACAGCAGCAGCGGTGTCCCCCAACGGGCATCGTCCGCAACCACCACATCGCGGTCATCGAGCTCTTCGTTTATCGATTTCATGACGGCCGCCATGCCCTGATAATCGCCCACGATGGCCGCCGAGCGGCTTTGCCGCATCCCATCGGCGACGGCGAACAGCAACAAGATCATCACGGCCCATCGTCCCGCTTTCCAGTGCGACGGTCTCAACTCAAAAAGGAAGAACAGCGCCGCCGCTTGCGCCAGGGCGCAAAGCGGTATCAACACGATGACAAACCGTCGCAATGCCCACGGATACAGGGCCGCTATGCCCGGACTGGCCAGGAACAGGAAAAAGAGCGCGCCCGCACCGAACGCGACGACTTTCCATTCCACCCGAAACGAGGAACGAGGCCATGCCAGCAGTATCAGGCCGAGCGCCGCCCAGACACCGTATCCGATGCCCTGAAACATACTGACCCGCAACAAGCGCTCCCATGTTGGTCCAAGCACGGGCACCTCGCCGCCCAAACGCATGGCGGAAGTGAGCGACCATTCGGAACCCGTTGCCAAGGCCGCCACACCGAAGACTACACCGGCGAGAACACCCAAAGCCGACAGGACAGAGGGGGCGCGCCGGATCAAGAAGACGGGCCAACGGATACGCGTCACGAACAAGGCAGCGAGGAACCCGACGCCGATCGCGGGCGGAATGATCCACAGAATGTGGTCTTTTTCGTGCAAACGCATGATCGTGATGTCCGCAAAGAAGAAACACCACACCAACCCCAGCGCCAGCGCTCCAAAGCAAACGGCCATCCTTGATCCGACGTGCTTAACGCCTCCGTTCCTTTCAACCACGGCAACAAGAACAAGGCCGACGGCCAGTAACACGGCGGCGTTCAGATGATTGATGGCCGACGC
>SLGY01000205.1 GCA_007136425.1 Kiritimatiellia bacterium | reverse complement strand
GATTTATTCGAAATCGTGTGACGAAATCGGCACGCCGCAAGCGGCGGCCCTACAAAATGCTTCGTTCGTTGGACTGTAGGGCCGTCGCTTGCGACGCGCCGGGAATAAATCAACACGCCCTTACGACGGCGGCTACGCCTTTGTTTAAAAAGCTCTAATGTGTCAAAGGATTTCGGTCTCTGGCGGAAATAGGGATTTCTCGACTCCGCTCGAGATAACGTGATGCACCCCGCCCCTTCTCTCCCCATCCGTCCAACTGTCCCAACGTCCACTCTTCCATCTGTCCATCCGTCCAATCTTCCATCCGTCCACCCGTCCAGTCCTCCATCCGTCCACCCGTCCAATCTTCTTCCCCCGCATTGACTTCCTTTTCCTCATGGCGCACATTCGGCACTCATGAAACTTCCTCCGATCCAATATAAAACGGTATTGATCACCGGGTGTTCCACCGGTATCGGCGCATCGAGCGCGCGTCTGCTGAAAGAGCGCGGTTGGACCGTGATCCCTACCGCACGCAAGGAGGCCGACTTGGAACGCCTGCGGGACGAGGGATTCGATCCCATTGAAATGGATATGGCCGATTCGGAATCCGTTGCGCGCGGGGCGGAAGAAGTCTTGCGGCGTACCGAGGGCCGACTCGGCGGCCTGGTCAATAACGCCGGCTTCGGCCAGTCGGGGGCGGTCGAAGACGTCAAACGCGAACATCTGCTGCATCAATTCGAAGTAAATGTCTTCGGTTTACAGGACCTCACGAATCGCCTTCTGCCCGCCATGCGAAAACAGGGCGCCGGGCGGATCGTCCATGTCAGCTCCGTCGTGGGCCGGGTCAGTATTCCCTTTCTGGGTTGTTATTCCGCCTCAAAATTTGCCGTGGAAGCATTAGCGGATGCGCAACGTGTCGAATTATACGGATCGGGCGTAGGCGTTATCCTTATCGAGCCGGGCCCGATCATCACGGAGTTCCGGCGCACGGCGGCACAACGCGCCGAAGAAACGCTTGATCTCGAGAAATCAGGCAAATCGCAATTCTATATCGAACAGATTCAGAAACGGCTGGACCATCAGAAGAAAGCGAATCTGATCAATAAAGAACCCGAGGCCGTGGCGATCAAGATTGTGCGCGCACTGGAATCGTCCCGACCGAAACGCCGCTATGCCATCACGATTCCCGCTCACCTGGGAGCGTTCATGCGCCGTTTCGCGCCGGACGCGTTGGTCGATTTTGTGCTGTCGCGCAAAGTGCGTGAATAGCCCCCCGCATCAATCGGTTTTCGCGGACGGTGGCGGGGCCAAATAATTGACTTGTGTATCATCGCCGGACAACTCCACATTGCGACGGCGCAACGCCGTCAGGAAGCGAAGGGAACCGGTCAAGACGAGCAGCGCGACCAACACAGGGCCAAACGGCAGATCCAAGAACAAGGCCAAAATGAAGGCGACCAGGTAGGTCGTCACCCCGATGGACACGCTGATCACCACGGAACGCGCCCATCCATCGACCAGGACGAATCCGACCCAGGGAGGCACGAACAACATGGCAAAGGCAGGAAAGGCGCCAATGGAAATCGTCCCAAACACGGCCGCCAACAGCGTCAACAACGCGAAGGCCACACGATACGGCCAGACCCGCACGCGATTGGCCGCATGATAGTCCGGGAAAAAGCGGGCGACGAGCAGGCGCGGCGACAACCACGGGAACAGGGCCACCGCCAATATCAATAACGCAGCGGCGCCCAGCAGATGCGGCGTGTAGGTAAAGTAAAGTTGGCCGAGAAGCAGTGATTCCCCAATGGTGCGACCGTGATCCATGAAGGAGCCCAAAAGCAGCACCGCGGACCAACCGAGGAGGATCATGGCGGCATAATGGCTGTTGCCCACCTTGGGCAGCGCGGACCGCACGAGCATCGCCAACCCCGCCGCGCCGAAGGCGCCGATCAGTACGGGCACATGCAGCAAGACGGCAATCATCCCCCCTGCGGCCGCGATCTGCGAAAGCCCCAAAGCCGCCAGCCACTCGTTGCGCATGCGTAAAAGCGCGCCGATCAGACTCAATCCCGCGGCCAAAAGGAGCCCGACAAAGAAAGGCAGCCGGAACAGCGGATCGAAGAGGAGCCAGTCGCTCATGAACTCACCTCGATCCAGTCCGTGCAGTGTTCTTCCAGAAAGGACAGCTCGTGACTGACTAAGACGACGGCCCGCGAGGCGTCCAGTTCGCGTAACATGGCTGAAAGCGCATCGAGCGCACGGCCGTCCAGGTTATTGGTCGGTTCATCCATCAGGACCACTCGCGCCGTGCTGCACAGGCAGGCCAACGTTTGCAGCAATTGGAATTGTCCGCCGCTCATGCGGTAGAGCGGCAGGGCCATAAGCGGCTGAATGATGGAAGGCGCTTCAGAGGGATCAGCGCCCAGCAACGCATAGAGTTCCCGTCCCAAGAGGGCCAGTTCGGGCGGCAATTCCGGTCGTTGCCATTGATGCGCAAGCGTCAGGTCTTCCGCGCGTTGAATGGTACCGGAAAAGATGCGTGACATGCCCGTGATGGACCGCAGGATCGTGGACTTGCCCGAACCGTTGGGGCCGCCCAAACCAAGAACCTGTCCGGCCGTAACATCAAAGCTGACAGGCCCCACGACGGGCTTGCTGTAGCCCGCCACCAAATTATTCACACACAAAAGAGAATTGTTCATCCACGCTATTATTCTAGCGTATTGACCCACTCGTCAATCATCTCGATGAACTCTTCCAAATCCGCTTCCATACTGACCTGACTGGGCAAACGAAACGAAGGCCATCCTAATTCCCTCGACAGGAACTCGCCTGCTCGCTCCGGATGGAAGTTCATGCTCCAAAGTACGCCTTCCGTGTCCTGAAATCCCCTGACCAACTCCCTCAAATGCGATGCGGTAGGAGGAATTCCGGGTAAGGGTTCCATGTGCCCCAGGATCTGCACATTCAAAAACGCCAACAAATAGTCTGAGTCGGCATGATAAGCCAGAACCCCCGGCGCGCCCTCGGCGCGTTCCCGCCAGACGGGCGTCTCTTCGGCGATACGAGCGTCTACCCGCTCGGCATTTGCACGAAACTCTTCCGCATGGTCCGGACGCAACGAGGCAAAACGCTCCGCCAAGGCCTTGCCGACTTCCGCCATCCGGCCGGGATCCAGATAGATGTGTGGATTCCCGTCTGGATGGACGTCACCCAAGGCGCGATCCGCCGGCTTGTCGTCCCACAGCAAATCCACTTTCCTTCCCGCCTCAAAATAACCCGGTTGACCCGGTTGCACGCGGCGGTTATTCGCGCCCTGAATTGCGGCGGGCAACCAACCAATTTCCAGCTCCGCGCCCACGCTCACGACGATATCCGCGCGACGCAACGCCGCCATCATGCTGGGACGCGCCTCTAGATAATGCACGTCGCGGTCCGGGGGCGCCATCACGGTTACGGTTACCGCATCGCCTCCGATTTCTCGCGCCAACATGCCCAAATTCGGTATCGTCGCCGCCACGCGCAATTCGCCGGCCGCTGAACTCGCCGCCAAGCATATACCCAAACATACGCCGGCTATTCCTAGTCTCTTCATCATGGTACTCCTTAAGTCGATATACGCTATTTTCGCTTACTATGCTAATCCGGCGCTCCTCAAATACGCCGTCACTTTGTTTGATCAAGTTGTTCTCTCCCGCTTGTCACGGACCGTCCGGGCCCGGGTCACATGTTCCCGGGCCCGGTCTCCCGTGTTTGCGGTTTTCAGGAGTTTACGGAATCTTAGAATGCATGCGCGCCATGCACCCCGAGGCTCATGTTATATTGCAACATGAACATCCAGGCATCATGGTCGTGATCCCCGCCATGATCGTCGTCCGCATAGTCCACATAGCTCACTTGCGCGCGGAGGCGTGAAAACTCCGTCGGTGCGTAAGCGATTTGGCCGGTATAGCGGTAGGACGTGCCAAAGTCTTCTCGATCGCCGCGCCCTTCAAATCCGTCGTTGTTGATCCCCAACACATCCATTCGCAGGCCGGCATTCCAGCGCGGGGCGAATCCGTATACGCCCTGCATGTACAAACCGTCCTGACGCCACCGTTGATTGTTGGCATCGGTGGTTACAAATGCTGATGGATTGACGAATTCCCGGCTCTGGTAATCCATGTCCAGCTCACGGTAAACATATTCGCCCTGCAGGATCAGGTTCCGATGCCCCATCACGCCCTGCCCATCGTATTTGTATACGACATCGGCGCCCGCAAACCAGCCGTCACCGTCCCACGTTTCGAGGCGGCCGCTTGAATGTGCTTCTTCCATTTGATGCACTCTGCTGTATCCACCGAACGTACCGAGCTGGACCGCATGATTCAGGCCGATATCCGGCGCGACCTTGGCAAAACCGGTAAACAGGCGGGGACCGTCCTTTTCGCGCAGGCCTTTATCGGCACGCCAGCGATTCCGTTCCGGCGCGCCCGCAGCGTCCGGCGTCAGCGTGACGATTTCATGACGTCCACTTCCCAGTTGGGAGGCCAATGCTTCGTTGTTTCCTTGCAGCGCTTCGACACCCAACCGGATGTACGTTTCCGTCGGGGGCAGCCAGGACAACTGCACACCGGCTTCGCTCAAGCCTTCGTCTCCAAAGAAGAATTCGCGCATCCAAGGCGCGTCAACGAACAGCCAGTCGTGCGGGTGCTGCTTATTGATATACCCTACATCGCTCAGAAACTTACCGGCTTTGACTTGCAGCCCCGCGGGCAGCATCCGGGACGTGACATACGCCTCTTCTACTTCAACATGATCTTCGGTAAAAGTCAGCATGGCCAGTGCGTCGAAATACGGATCGACGGTCCCAGTGAGGGTCAACTCCACTTCCCGCATGTTGAACCCTTCCTCCACACCATGGCCATGACCATGATCATGGCCATGCGAATGCCCACCCAATTCGAAGCCGGGCGGATCGTCCAGGTCTTCGGTAAAGTGCGCATAGGTAAAATCAAAGATCACCGAGATGGCGGGATTGAACTCCGTGCCGGTAGCGGTGGGCATATCACGGTCCCGCAATTGCAATGCGCGGGTCCGGTACGGTACCGGATCCAACGGATCGCTGATCGGCCCCGCATCTTCCGCTTCCACAGACGCACTCCCCGCCATGACACCGACCATGGCCATCACCAACATTTTCTTACTGAATCGCATATTGCTCTCCTTACCTCGCTTTGCTATGTACCCACGAAACAACTATCAATACTGAGATGTTTTTATCATTACAAATCGTCACGTCAATCCGAAAATTTAGAAAAGATGCGTACCGCCCTATCGTCAGCCTCAAAGAACGCGGGTTATTTCACTCCGCTACTGGCCTTGTTCTTCATATCGGGATTTGCCGCCCTGGTTTACCAGGTGCTGTGGGTTCGTGAGCTGGGGTTACTTATCGGGAGCACCGCGCAGTCGGCTGCGCTGACTATCGCGATCTTCTTTGCGGGCATCAGCGCAGGCGGCTGGTTCTGGGGCCGGCGTGCGCGCCGGAGTGCCAGTGCGCTCGCGGGGTTCGGTTGGCTGGAGATCGGCGTCGCAGGTGCGGCGCTGGGCCATTTTATCCTGGTCGACCTCTATCACGTCGTCTATCCGGCCCTCTTTTCACGTGTCGCCCATGCCCCCGCTGCGGATACATTGCTGAAAAGTATCATCGCCGTCACGATCCTGTTTCCGCCGTCCTTTCTCATGGGCGGAACGCTTCCGTTCATGGGAGAACATCTCGTTCGATACCCTTCGGAGCTGGGACGGCGGGGCAGCCTGCTTTATCTTCTCAACACGGCGGGCGGCGCCGCGGGAGCGCTCGCCGCCGGGTTCTATCTCCCCATCCGTTTCGGTTTTCAAAATACCTACCTGCTGGCGATCGGCCTGGATCTGCTGGTCGGCCTGTCGGCATTGCTCCTGGCCCGCCGGCTACGGGATGTGCCCCGCCCGAACCAACGCGCGCACCGAAACGAATTACCAAAAGAAGGCGCCGGGCTCGCCTTCCTTCCCGTGAAGACACGCGTCGTCTGGGCTGCAGCTTTCGTGTCGGGTTTTGTCGCACTGGGCGTGGAAGTCATCTGGACACGACTCTTTTCCCAAGTGTTACAGAATTCGGTCTACACGTACGCGCTGGTGCTGGTCGCCTTTCTCTTCGCACTGGCTCTGGGCGCCGCACTCGCGAACGGCCTGTGCCGCGTGCGCGGGGCCCATGCGGAACGCGTGTTGCTCGTCTTGCTCCTCTTGTCCGCGCTGGTCGTTGCGATGTCCCCGTGGTTATTCCACAAAACGACGGGCGGACTGGGCTACGTGGGGGCGGGCAAGGATTGGGCGGCATATATTCGCAGTGTCGGCCTGGTGGCATTCATGGTGATGCTTGTGCCGGGCGCGATCATGGGCGCCGTGCTCCCCTACCTTCTGCGCTTGTTGCAAGATGATCACCGCTCCGCCGGCGATGCCATCGGGCGCTTGATCGCGATCAACACCGCCGGCGCGATTCTCGGATCGCTGTGCGGCGGTTTCCTGCTGCTGCCGTTGCTCGGGGCCACACGCGGTCTGTTCATGCTCGCATCCCTCTACTTGCTCACAGCCACCCTCCTGCTCCTCGCACGCATACAAGCGCGTTCCCGCGTCATGGCCTTACCCGTTCTCGCTTGCGCCGCTCTTCTAGCCTGGTCGCCCGCAGACCGGCTGCCGGTCGTCGCGCTGAATACGTCGCGCCAGGAACGACTGATTGCATACAAGGAAGGCAGTCATGCCACCGCGGCCGTGATTGAGCGAGATCAACACCTGCTGATCCGTGTCAACAATCATTATACCCTCGGCGGAACGGGCGCCCTGGAATCGCAGCGAAATCAGGCGCTGATCCCGCTTTTGCTTCACCCGGCGCCGCGCGACGTCTTCTTCCTCGGCATGGGGACGGGGATCATGGCCGGCGCTGCGCTGCTTTTCCCCGTGGAACAGATCGTGGTGTGTGAAATCCTTCCGGAAGTCATTTCCCTCTCACGCCGCCACTTCGCCCAGTGGACGGAAGGCCTATTCGCCGATCCGCGCGCGACCATCCTCGCGGAGGACGGACGAAATCAACTACGACGCAGCACAACCCGCTACGATGTGATTATCGCCGACTTGTTCACTCCCTGGAAGGCCGGCACGGGAAACCTGTATACGCTGGAGCACTTCCAAACCGCCTCCCGCCGGCTCAAGCCCGGCGGCCTGTTTGTTCAATGGATACCCACGTATCAAGTGAGCGAGAAAGAATTTGGCATTATTGCGCGAACCATGGATGAGGTGTTCGAGCAGGTTGTCCTTTGGCGCGGCGATCTATATCCTGCCCAATCCATTGTTGCACTGGTCGGCCAGAACGAGGCCGCCCCGCTGGCGCCGGAAGTTCCCATCGCGAACGGACGCCTGTTGGCCGGAAATCCGGACCTGCCCGATGACGTTCTTGCGGCGGTAGCCCTGCGCTTTTATGCGGGAAACATCACAGCCTCCGGCCTCTTTCGCGATTACCCGATTAATCGGGACAATCGGCCGCTCATCGAATACATTGCGCCCCGAACCCAGCGCCGGGTTCAAGCCGGTCAGGCGCGCTGGTTAACCGGAGATCAGTTGGGCATCCTCTACGAACGTCTGGTGCGTGCGCCCGGCTTCGACGTTGATCCCTACTTGGCCCGCTTGACCGATGCGCAACGCGGATATGTGCTGGCCGGACGGAGTTACTTCAATTACGGCATATACCGCATGGCGGGGCGCAGGGACCAGGCACAGCTCTTTCTGGATGATTTCATCGCACGGACCCCATTCACACAGGCGCCGCCCGAGCCGGAAGCGCCACAGACGTTGTCAAACTGGGAAGAAAGGGAGCTGCGCTAGCAGCCCCCGAATGACTTCCATTGAAAACACGCGCGGCCCGGCGGAACCCGCCGAGCCGAGTCAATCCCAAAGAGCTGTTCGTTTCAGATCTTGGCTTCTTTGTACACCACGTGTTTCCGAGCTACGGGATCGTATTTCTTGATCTCCATCTTCTCGGTCTGGGTTTTTTTGTTCTTCGTGGTGGTATAGAAATGGCCGGTTTTGGCTGTAGAAACCAGTTTGATATTTTCGCGCATGTTATCTCCTCAATAAAAGAACTTTGCGGTTCTACTGCAAAGAACCACGTCAGGCAAGCTCATTCAAGCGCTGCACGCCGGGATACAGATATTTCCCGGGACATAAGGTCCGTCCCAGATCGATGTGCCCGTAAATCCGACCGCGCCGAACGCCATAGCGATGCCGCAAGACATGAACCAGATGTGTCATGGTATTCAACTGGGGATTGGACGGCCGTTGTCGTTCATAATTGCCCAATAAGACAATCCCAATGTTCTGTTCGTTTTCGCCGGACACGTGCGCTCCCCAATAGGCCAACGAACGGCCTTCCCAAACGCGACCCGCGTAATCGATCAGGAAATGGTACCCTATATCACCGAAATTTCTATTCAAATGCCCGCCCAGCACACCGTCCAGACAGCGGATGACGGCCGGCTCAGACGTGGCTGTTATCACGTCGGTCCCGGTATGGTGCAACGTAATGCGGGTATAAAGATTCGGCGACGCCGCACGCAACCGCCTTGGATTCGGCTTAATGCTGGTCCATTCATGGCGGCGCCTGACCGCCATCGCTTCCGTAAGGAATCGCAGGTCCGTCACCGGCGCAATCCGGGGTGCCGAGGCCTGAATCACGCCCGGAACCAACGCCACGGCGGGCGTCGCCAACAACATGGCGCGCAAGAATTCACGGCGGCTTTGTCTATGATTTTCTACCGTCATCGTGCAATTTGCCCGCTAGTCTTACCCAAAGTTATCAACAGGATCAAGCATTCATTGGGAAAATACGCCCGCAGCAAGTGTTGCCTCACAATTATGACACCGAAAAGATGGACGCATAGAGACGCATAGGGACAGACACCGTTACGGACTCCTGAATTTCACATAGCCGAAGATGGCCCATGCGCTCATCACGGCAGTCACAAGAATCAGTATGGGGACAGGCCCGAACTGGGCAATCAGGGGCAACGAAGCGGCGGTGAAAAGTCCTCCGCCGACAACCGGCTCGAACAGAAGTTGTTTGTAACCGAAACTATGCATGGCGCCCGTCCGGTTATCCGGGTCGGTCATCCGTATCAATAGCAAGCCGATCACGGTCATCCCCATGCATTGCCCGAAATTAGCCAATCCGTAAGGCACCCAATCTTTCTTGAAGATTCGCGGGGCCAGAAAGATGAACATGGCAATGTTCCAGACGATCCCCGCCAGGGCGAGAAGCGCAAAAGGCCAGATATGCGTCCCGATGGCGGCCAACGACAAGGTTGCCAAGGCGGAGACAATCAACAAGTCCAGCGAGGTTCCAGAAACACGATTTACCAGTCGTCTATCGATCTTTTCCGCCCGGCCCGTACGATCAAGGACAATTTGAATCAATACGCCGCCGATCATGGCCAGCGGGAACAGCGGAATATGCCGGATCAGTTCCGGTCCTCCCGCCGCCACCCAAGTATATTGCTCAAGGACCATCAGCCCCCTATGCAGGATCCAGCCCAAACCGATAGCCAATCCGATATACCCCAGATGAATCGATAAGGGATCGATAAGATGTTCGCGCCCATCCTTATGCGCCCCGTCCAATTCGCGTTCATCGTGCTCGGCAAGCTGTTCCTTCTCTTCCTCATCCCGCTCACCCGGCGCCTTCAGATGCCCCTTTCGGATGGCCCAATTGACGAGCACGGTACCGATCAACACACCGGCAACCACCCCGACGGTCGCCAATCCCAAGGCCAGATCGGCGCCATCCTCAAAACCCAACTCGCGAAACGTATCCGCCAGCCCCGCCGCCGTGCCGTGGCCGCCTTCGAAACTGATTTCTATCAAGGCGCCTGACATCGGGTCGATGCCCCACACGGGACCCAAAAGCAGCAGAAAGAGCAATAAGCCGACGACATATTGTCCCCAAGCGATCATTTGTCCGTGGACGACCATCGGTCCGGCGTCGCGCCAGATTTCGCGCGGCGGAGCGATGGGTTTTCCGATAAAGAGCGCGGCGAAGACCACGCTGATGAGCAGGCCGGGAATTCGACTCCACACCTCCAATATCGGCTCGGGGAATATACCATTTGCCCCGTACCCGACTGCGTAACCCAGGAACCCCGCCAAACGGCCCAACACTTCCGGCCCGAAAAGCAATGCGAGCAAGCCCGCGATAATCGAACTGGGCAGATATAAGGCCTGAAAGACGCGCACATGCATCCGAATATACTTGCCCAGCAACAACAGGATGCTG
>SLGY01000151.1 GCA_007136425.1 Kiritimatiellia bacterium | reverse complement strand
CTTCACCATGGCACGAAATACTTTATAGAATGTCGCGGATAACAACTTCTTATGCCACGTCTCCCCGGCCCTGCTACTGCGTACGGCATACACCACGGCATAGCCCGCACGCCATTGTTCAATCAATTCCGGGATGACTTCCGGGGGATCCTGCAGGTCCGCGTCCATGATAATTACTGCGTCCCCAGGTGCATGATCCATGCCGGCGGTAATCGCGATCTGGTGACCAAAATTGCGGGAAAGCTGCAGCAGGCTCACGCGGGAATCGGCTTTGGCCGTATCCCGCACCCATTGCGCAGATCCGTCCGTGCTACCGTCATCAACAAAGATAAACCGCACGTCTTCCGGCAATGCATCAAACACGGAGCACACACGCTCATACAGGACCGGCAGATTCTCTTCCTCGTTAAGGAAAGGAACTACAACCGACAAGATACTGGTTTGTGTAGGATTGTTCACAGGAGAGGACCCTGCCAGACCGCGAGAGCAAGCTCAAGTGGAAACAAAGAACGTCCGATCACGCCACAGGACTCTTTCAATGAATGACTTTCCCGATGGTCCGGTCGTACACCGCGACAATCCAACGAAACGGTGAGTGCAATAATCGGAGACGCACAATCGCCAGCGTCATCTCCAGCGAGGCGCGCGGGATATTGATCTTGGACCCCGCCACGTCGTGCCACACGGTCGGGTGCTCGATAATCCGGTATCCGGCGCGACGCAACTTGAACAGCAAATCCACATCGAACGCCCAGCGGGTGCAACCCAACTGAGGGAGCACGGCTTCCATGGCCTCTCTTTTCAATAATTTCGCGCCGCATTGCGTATCGTGAATCTTGACCTTGAAAAGCGTGCGCACCATGCGATTGAAAATGCGGGACGCTACGCGCCGCGATAGCGGTTGCGGCGGACTGACCTCGGCGCCTGGAATCCAGCGTGACGCAAAAATGGCGCCGGCCTCCCCGATATGCTTCACCAAGTCATCGAACGCCTCCGGCGGCGTCGCTCCATCCGCGTCCACAAAGCCGATCAACGCGCCCCGGGCCGCCTGCGCGCCCATGATGATCGCGCCCCCTTTCCCGATCGCATCCCGCTCAACCAACACGCGGACTTGTGGCAACTTCTCGGCGTAGGCGTTCACGACGGATTCCGTGTCGTCCCGAGATCCGTTCACCGCCACAATCAATTCCACATCCTCTCCGTAAGCCTGGATGAAATAATCCGTGTAGGCGTCCAGCATGGCGCCGATCCGCAATGCTTCGTTGTACGCGGGTATGACGATGGAGAGACGCATGCAAAGGCTTCAGGGTTCAGGATTCAGGGTCGCGGAGTTCGGATGGCGAAGGGTCCATATTTCAAGCGGGGTATGGGCTTGGCCGAAATGTGGAATGGCCTTGACTCGTTCGTATCGTTCTTCCACCCGCGCCCACAATTCCGCGCGTTCTTCGGACGACAGTTCAATTATCTCCGGACTGCTAATGGCAAGTCCGTACCCGCTGAAAGCCGCCCAGCGCGCCTCGGCCGTCTCCAACAAGTCGATCATCATCTCACGATTCAACACCCGACGGCGCTCGGCTTCGTCGCGTGTCCATTCGGGATAATAGGAGAACGGTCCCATTTCCATGCCCTGCGGCACCCGCATCCCGGTTTCGACGGCTAGGTAGGTGTCCTGCGTAAGCAACAGGTCCTCCCCTTCGGCCCGCAGTTCATTCAGCCGGTTCGCGGTGTCTTGCAGTAGCACGAGATCAGGCTGGTCCTTCAATCGCCACCAGATCCGGTCCCGTTCGCGCAGGACCCAAGCCTGATTCAAGGGCGACGAAATCGCGGCGGCGATCGCGGCGAGCAGTATAATCAATACCACGACGGGTTTGACCGTTTGCTGCTGCGACTCGGGGACCAACAGCTGTACGCCGTGCACCAACGCCGACGCAAGCAGGGCCGAAAACAGAGGCATGATAAGTACCTGATAATCCTCGTAGGGAAACGGCGCAGCCAAATGAACCACCGACAACAGTATTCCGCCCGCCCACAACGCGCCCGCGGGAGCTGAAAGCGCCTTATGTAGACCGACTTTCCATCCCACCGCACATAGAACCAGCAATATCAGCGCGGGCACATAATAGGCCTGCAGAAAGCGCGAGAGGAAGCCCGCTTTATAAATCAGCGCGCCCCACCCCGCGCCCGCGTCGCGGGCGGCATGATATTGCACCAGCCAGAACCAGGATTCATGCGGCGCATGAAATATAGACGGGCCGAACGCAATAAGCAGTCCCAGCCCCCCGCCGATACCGAACGCGTACCAGGCGCGGGGAATGTCGCTGCGCCGCCACAACAGGTACAGCCCCGCCACCGGCAACCAGATGCCGGCGGACAACCGCACTCCCGCCGCCAGCGCGAAAAACAATCCCGCAAAGAGCGCCGCGCGAAAGCGCGGCCGACCCGCGCCGTCGGTCAGACACAAGCCTCCCGCCATGATGAACAGGGCGCAGAGGGAATACGTTTTGACCAGCAACGAGAAGTAGCTGTGATAGACATTGCAGGCCAATAGGATAACGGCAATCGCCGCCGCCGGCCGGGCGCCCCGCGCGGGCGCCAGCCG
>SLGY01000074.1 GCA_007136425.1 Kiritimatiellia bacterium | reverse complement strand
TTAATCCGACGGTCGCCCCGACCCATCCGCTTCGGGACTGGGAAAGAAAGAGGGCGGGCAGGAAAACCACCAGCGAATAAACGCCGAGCAAGCGGAGCACGGCGCCGGCGGACTTCATCGGGATCAGGCAGGCCGCCATACAGAGCAACGTACCGAGATAGGCGCCAAAATGCGTGGGCGCCATGAACGTACCGCTGGCCCTCATGCCGTATTGTTCCGGCCGTTCCATGTTCAGGACCATGTTTGAGCCCTGCGCGTGCTGGACAAGGGCGTACAAAGCGACCAACGTGCCGAGAAAAAGAGGGATCCCCAACAGGAACCGCCAACGCCGGTATCGCATGGACAGCTCCGTCCAAGCCCAATACGCGGCTACGTAGCTGCCGACTTTAAGCAGCTCGATTCGAGCCTCGTGCGGGATCGGCGCCTGCGGTAACAGCAAGGCGGTATAGGCGGGCATGAGAAGGAAGAGCAAGCCGCCCGGCGGGATGCGCAGTTCCGACAAGTCACGGTCCAAAAAGGGTCTGAGAAAAAACAGGAAAGCCCCCAGGAAGACCAACACCATGAGCGACCCGGCGGACCAGTTCCGTACGGCGCCAAAAAGCAACACGCCAAGAGTGGACGCGGACAGAAGCAGGCCCATGGCCATCCATTCATAGACGGACCGACGAACGGAAACGGGAAGGGTATGACGCCGGCGCCGGCGCGGAGAAGGCGTCATTGTCCGGGACGTGGCCAACTCAGAAGACGCTCCGCGGGACAATGATGACATCGCCGGCTTCCACGTCCATATCATCCTCCGGATTCCGCTCCAAATCCCGGGCATTCGTGATGAGGGTTTCGCCCGCGCGAATGATATTGATCCGGCGAGGATTCGCGAATTCCGTATAGCCGCCGGCGGCGGCGAGCGCCTTGAGCACCGTCATGCCGCTGGTCAACGGGAACCGCCCGGGTTGGCGGACTTCGCCGCGCACGAAATAAAACTGCGACGGCAACAGCACGTTCACCGTGATATGGCGATAGATGCGCTCCTCGATATAGGTGTCCCTTATCGAGCGTTGCAATTCGGACGCGGTAAGGCCTTCGGCGCGTATGGGCGACACATAGGGCAGGCCGATGTAGCCCTGATCGTCCACCACCATTTCAAAGCTTTCCGATCGCGGAATGCCTCGCAGCTCGATAATAAGAGGATCATTCGCCCGCAAGCGATACCCCGGACTGGGCGCTTCCGTAACCATGTCGGCAAACCTCTGCCCTTCCGCCCCCGCCCCAACCGCGGGACTGTCGAAGACTTCATCCTGGCCGCCCGCCGCTGGCCCGGTCGGCGGACGCGGCGCCTGGGCCTCGGCCTCGCTGACAACCGGCGAATATACATACGGTTCCGGACGATTGGATGCGCAAGAAAACGCGCTCAGGATGAAGGCGGCAACAAGCAGGCGCGCTGTCAACGGTCTAAATACATTCCACATGAACGTGCAACCCCGAAAAAGTTAAAATGAATCGTTTCGTTTCCCTGCATCGGCCGTGGCCATGTCTTCCGGCCTGTCCGAGATTTCCTCGACCTGACTGCCGTGGGAGTAGTACGAGTGATAGTAGTAATAGTAATCATCCCGCAGGATATTGATGTTGTTCAATACGACACCGACGGCATTCGCCCCGACATTGTCCAGGATCCGCTTGGCGCGCGACGAGATGGCACGCGGATACTGGCGATATTGAACGATCAACAGCACCCCGTCCATTTCGCTGGCCAGAATGGACGCGTCGCTCACACCCACGATGGGCGGCGAGTCGAAGAAAACGTAGTCGTAGCGGGTCTTCAGATTCTTCACCAGTTCGCGCATCCGCTGCGCTTCCATCAATCCGACGGATGAACGCGGCAGTTTACCGCTCGGCAGAAAATGCAGGTTCGGCACGGTAGTCGCCTTGATGGTCTCCTCAATGGGCACATCGCGCAGCAGGACATTGGTCAGCCCGAAATTATTGTTCACTCCCAGGTAGGTGTGCTGCACCGGACGGCGCAAATCGGAATCGACCACCAAGACCTTGTCGCCCATTTGAGCGCACACGTAAGCCAAGTTGAACAGCGTCGTAGACTTGCCTTCGCCGACACCGCCGCTGATAAAGGTGTACGCACCTCCCATCATTCCCTTGTTACTGAACTGCAAATTGGTGCGCAACACGCGATACGACTCCGCGTGCGGGCTGTCCGGCCCTTCTTCGATCAGGGGCTTCACTTTCTGCGGGATGATCCCCAGCACCGGCAGTCCCAAATATTGTTCCACGTCGTCCACGGTCTTCACTGACGTATCGAGATACTCGATAAAATAAGCCAGCCCCACCCCGGCTACGAGCCCGATCAGCAAGCTCAAGACAATATTGAGCGTGAAGTTAGGGCTAACGTGCCGCAGTTGAGGCTCGGCCCGATCCACAATATCCACGGGCGTGCGCGGGACCTGCAACTCAATCCCTTCCTGCGCAATGCGCGCGCGCAGGGCCTGAAAGATGTCGCGCTGCAGGCGCACTTCGCGTTCGACCTGCTCAAACGGCAGGAAGCGATCCCGCTGCGCCGCGATATCGGCGGCGCGCGCCAATTCCAGCTCTTCAGA
>SLGY01000178.1 GCA_007136425.1 Kiritimatiellia bacterium | reverse complement strand
TTCGAGCCCGCCGCGTTGCAACGCGGCATGAACGCCTTGCTTGAGCCGGACATTCGTGTGTTGAACGTGCGCAAGGTTTCCCGTACTTTCCATGCCCGATTCAGCGCAAAAGGGAAGGAATACCGCTATTTCATTCATAATGACGGCGTGCTTTCGCCGTTTCATCGGCATTATCGGACTTGGATCAAGGAACCGCTGGACGTCCCGGCCATGTGTGAGGCGGCACAGTCCCTGGAAGGGTATCACGATTTTGCCGCCTTCGCCGCGAATCCGAACCGTGAAGTGGACGGGACCTCCCGCAATGTGTATCGATTGACGATCACGAAAAAGGGGCAGGAAATCACAATTCGCGTTGTGGGCGATGGGTTCCTTTACAAGATGGTGCGCAGCATAGCGGGCTTTCTCATTCGCATCGGTCGAGGCGAGGTGGGCCCGGAAACGGCGTCCACCATTCTGGCCTCGCAAATACGAACGGCGCGCGTACCGACGGCGCCGCCGGAAGGCTTGTTCCTCTGGCGCGTCTATTATCGGAGGCCGCCCGCTTCTTGACGCGCGCGCATCGCTTCGCTAGCGTATCGCCCGACTAAGGACTACGTATGAGAAAGACACCGATCACCATCATGCCCTCTATCCTGGCGGCGGATATGGGCGCCTTGGCCGCCGATTGCAGGCGGGCCGTCGAAGCCGGCGCGGATGGATTGCATGTGGACATCATGGACGGGCACTTTGTTCCGAATCTCAGCATGGGACCCGCCGTCGTGGCCGCCTTGCGCAATCATCTCGGCGCAGGTGTGCATTTGCACGTGCATCTGATGGTCGTTCGGCCTGACCAATACGCCGATCCCTTCATCGACGCAGGGGCCGATACCGTGTTGATTCATATCGAATCTCCGTGCGATGTGCCGGATACATTGCGCCGGATCCGCGCGCGTAAAGTGCGCGCAGGCATTACACTCAATCCGGACACGCCGGCGGATGCCGTGCGCGACCTTGTTCGGGACGGATCAATCGACGAGGTGCTGTGCATGACCGTGCATCCGGGGTTCGGCGGCCAGTCTTTCATGCCCGAAATCCTTCCAAAAATCGGCGCCATACGCGCGTGGGACGAGGCCATGCCCATATCCGTAGACGGCGGGATCGATCGCGACAGTGCGCCGCGCACGGCGGCCTCCGGCGCATCGATCATGTTAGCCGGTACCGCGCTGTTTCGCGCGGATAATATGAGCGCGGAAATGGCCGCCATGCGTAAGGAATGCGCAGATCGATACGGAACCGATCTGCCATGAGCGACCTTTCGCATATACGCAATTTCTGCATCATCGCCCATATCGATCACGGGAAATCCACTCTGGCCGATCGGATGCTCGACGCGACCCAGACCGTAGAGGTCCGCGATAGGCGCGACCAGATTCTGGACTCGATGGACTTGGAACGCGAACGGGGCATCACAATCAAGGCCCATCCGGTCACCATGAAATACGCCGCGAAGAACGGCCGGAAGTATCGGTTCAACCTGATCGACACCCCCGGACATGTGGACTTCTCGTATGAGGTTTCCCGCAGCCTCGCCGCGTGCGAAGGGGCGTTGCTCGTGGTCGACGCCGCGCAAGGCGTGGAAGCGCAAACCGTAGCCAACACCCATCTGGCGCTCGAGCAGGGGTTGGTCATCATACCCGTGCTAAACAAGATTGATTTGCCCAGCGCCGACGTCCCGGAAGTCATGCGCCAGATCGAGGAAGTTCTGATGATCCCCATGGACGAATGCCTGTCAGTCAGCGCCAAGACCGGCGACGGGGTGGGGGAGGTCATGGAGGCCATCGTGGACCAGATCCCGCCGCCCGCCGGAGAGATCGACGCCCCGCTGCGCGCGTTGGTGTTCGATTCCATGTACGACGCGTATCGGGGCGTCATCACGTATGTGCGAGTTGTGGACGGGACCATCTCCAAGGGCGATAAGATTCGCTTGCTCAGCACCGGTAACGACTATGAAGTCAAGGAGACCGGCATTTTTACGCCGAAACCGGCGGCCCTGGACACCATGCAGGCCGGTGATGTCGGCTACTTGATCGGGAACATCAAGGACACGTCAGAAATCAATATCGGTGACACCGTCACCAAAGCCGCGCAACCCAGCAACGCCCCGTTACCCGGATTCCAACAGATACAGCCGATGGTGTTCAGCGGCATCTATCCCGTGAACACCGCCGATTACGAAAAGCTCAAGGCAAGTCTGGACAAATTGATCCTGAACGACAGTTCCTTCCATTATCAGGCGGAGAGTTCCGCCGCGCTCGGACTGGGATTCCGGTGCGGGTTTCTGGGGCTCCTCCATATGGAGATCATTCAAGAACGCTTACGGCGCGAATACGACATGGACATCATCACGACTTATCCGGCCGTGGTCTATCAGGTCTACCTGACCAACGGTGCGATGATCGAGGTCGATAATCCGGTCCATCTGCCGGAGATAACCGAGGTCGATCGTATCGAGGAGCCCAAGGTCATGGCCTTTATCATTTGCCCGAACGAGTTTATCGGTGACATCATGCAATTGATCATGGATAAGCGCGGCGAGTTGGAAAAGACCGATACGATGGATTCTCGACGCGTCATGTTGACCTGCAATATTCCGCTCAATGAGATCCTGATCGATTTTCATGATCGCTTGAAAAGTATCAGCCGCGGATACGCCTCGATGGATTATGAGCATATCGGCTATTTCGAGGAGGACCTCGTCAAGCTCGACATCCTCGTACACGGCGAATCCGTGGACGCCTTTTCATGCATCGTGCATCGCGAGAAAGCCGTCGAACGGGGGCGCCAGATGTGCAAGGCGCTGAAAGAAGTGATCCCGCCGCAGATGTTCGCGGTACCGGTTCAGGCGGCGATACAGAAAAACGTCATTGCCCGGGAAACCATTCGGGCCATGCGCAAGGATGTGACCGCCAAATGTTATGGCGGCGATATCACGCGCAAACGCAAATTGCTGGAGCGCCAGAAGGAAGGAAAGAAACGCATGAAACAGGTCGGACGGGTCAGCATCCCTCAGGAAGCGTTCATCTCCGTTCTTAAATCGTCTTCCTAGGTTGCTTTTTTTCGCTCAACAACCATCTTAAGTCATGAACTATTTCCAGCGACGCCGACTTAGAAAGCAGATCAAGCATGTGCTGCACGATGCCCGGCATGCCCGGCATATGCGCGAGGATCTGGTGGACGCGGACCAGATCGAGTCGGTCCGCGAGGCGGAGCGCGCACTGAAAGACGCGTGGAAGCGCCGTGACTACGATGCCGTGGAACGCGAAGCCGATGTGCTGGTCGGGCGCACGGAAAGCATCTATCCGCCCAAAACACATCCTCGCGTTCGAGAATACGTCGAGATTCTTGTTGTTGCAGTGACCGTCGCCATGGCGTTCAGAACGTTCTTTGTTCAACCGTTCAAGATTCCCACCGGATCCATGGAACCGACCCTGTACGGGATCAAAGTCGATGCCCAGGTCGGGAAGGGGACCATGGACTATTTCCCGCTGAATCTTGTGCGATTGGCCCTTTTCGGCGATCGATACACGGAAGTGAAAGCCGCGCGATCGGGCGTCGTGAATGAGCTGGTCAGTGAGGACATGCATCTGTATAGCCGGAACGGCGTTATTCCTCCATTCAGAATGGGTATGGCGCGCCATTTCGACATTGGCGATTACGTGACCAAGGGACAGGTGGTTGCATCAGGACGCGTTAAATCCGGAGACCATATCTTTGTTAATCGAGTGCGATATAACTTTACGCGTCCGCAACGGGGCGATGTGTTCGTATTCAGTACGGACAATGTGTCGCATCCTCATGTATTGGAAGATACGTTTTACATCAAGCGTCTCGCCGGGATGCCGGGTGAACGTATCGCCATCGATCCGCCCTGGCTCCTTGTAGACGGGAAACGTCTCCTCGAGCCCGACGTCTTCGAGAGACAGGTCACGGCAAGCGGTAAGGGGTATCACGGCTATGTCTTCCCGCAAATGAACCAGCGTATGGATCCCCGAACGCCGCGACCCGTTCTGGTCCAGCCGGATAGCGTCCTGCAGTTGGCGGACGATGAATACCTTCCGCTGGGCGATAATACACGACACAGCCTCGACGGCCGCTACTTCGGGGGTATCGATCGCGAGAACATCGTTGGCCCGGCCGTCACCGTATATTGGCCCCTCAGCCCGCGCTGGGGTCGAATCCGCTAGTGTCCCGCAACATTTTCATTGGATTCTTCGCATTCTCCCGTAGCTCCCATTTTCAATGGGAGCCAATGCGCCGATTGAAAATCGGCGCTACGGATACGTGCGACCCGGATTGTGGGGACGTCGCCTGCGAAGCGCGCAAATTTAGGAACACGCGCTGAATCGGTGCCGCGCTGATTGGCTCCTGGACAAGAACGGGATAAATGTAAGATGTTGTCATGTCGAGCGTAGCGAAGCGAAGTCGAGACATCTCCATCTGCGCCAGTCACCATCAGTTCTTTAGGAGCTGAGTCTCGCGCATGCTCGTCACGAGTAAGTTCGGGACGGACCGACCGCATTCCATAAGGGAGGCCGCTTACGGCGTCCGGATACTGCTGTAAATAGTAGCCGCGCCCGTAAGGGCGTGGAAGTGCGTCACGAAAACCCGTTTCCACTACAGAATTTCTCAAACTCCTCTAAACGGCAGAATTCTCAGCGGGCCTTTCAAAGGCATATTACGTCGCATAATATATCTTATGTCTACTAATATATACGGAATCCGGGGTTTTCGCGCGATTCTGTGGCTTCTTGCAGACGGGTTTCAGGTCAGTAACGATTCGTACAGCCCAATGTACTCCCGGGCGGAACGGTCCCAGGAGTACTCTTCCTGCATGACCCGCTTCTGAAGCGCAGCCCATTTTTTCTTGTCCCGATACGCGACCAGAGCCCGCTCCACAGCAGTCATCAATGCCGGCACACTGTATTCCCGGAACTTGAAGCCGTTCCCGGTCGTGGCGTCTTCCGAAAGATCGCGAATGCTGTCGTCCAACCCCCCGGTGGCATGTACAATCGGTATCGTCCCGTAACGGAGACTATAGAGCTGATTCAAGCCGCACGGCTCGAATTTGGATGGCATCATGAAAAGATCCGCTCCCGCTTCGATCTGATGTGCCAGGGCATTATTATAGCCGAGATAGACCCCGAAGCGTTCCGGCCATTTTACGGCCCACTCAAGGCACATCTCCTGATATTCCTCCTGTCCGGAGCCGAGCAAAAGAAAGTACACGTCTTTCGACATGATGCGGTCCATCGCCTCCGACAGCAGGTCCATGCCTTTTTGATCCACCAGACGCGATACCATGCCGATAACCGGCGCCCGTTCGGTTCCGGACGACGCTTCCAGGCCAAGTCGTTCAATGGCCGCTTTCCGACACGTTTTCTTGCCCGACAAGTTTTCCGCCGAATACGGTGCGGCAATCAAATGGTCCGTGGACGGATCCCATGCGGAATAGTCAACGCCGTTCATGATCCCGTGCAGCTTGTCCCGCGCATCGCTCAATACGCCTTCGAGCCCGCACCCGAATTCCGGTGTCAGAATCTCCTGCGCATACCGCTTGCTCACCGTCGTCAAGACGTCCGCCCGGACAATGCCGCCTTTCATGCAGTTGATGTTGCCGTAGAATTCCAACTCTTCGAGGGAAAAACAGGAATACGGCAAATTGCTGTACGGGAATTCGCTGTCCGGGAAAATGCCCTGATAGGCGAGGTTATGAATGGTATAAACGACCTTCTCAGTCCTCCCCCGCCCCACGCCGTGAATGCCGTGATCCAGAAAATAAGGGATGAGCCCCGTTTCCCAGTCGTTGGCATGGACGATATCGGCACGAAACTGTAGTTGGTCCATCAACGCCACAACCGCTTTCTGAAAGAAGACGAACCGCTCAAAGTTATCGTCATAATCGCGCTCGGGCAGGCTGTACAGTTCGCGTCGATCAAAAAACTCGTCTTTTCGGATGAAGTACGTCGGCGGCCCGGGATCAACGGATTGCCAGACTTCGGCTTGAAGCGTACGCAGTCCGACCGGCACGTGGAGGCGCAACCCCGTATCGGTATGCGCGTGATCGTCTTCCAGTACCCTGCGATACATCGGCATCACCCGCACGATGTCCAATCCCTGCCCCTGCAAGGCGACGGGCAAAGCCGCGCCTACGTCCGCGAGACCGCCCGTGGATGCGTATGGCGTGATTTCACTGATGGCAAAAACAATCTTCATATAACCTCATGCTGGCCATGCGACCGTGATCCCGTATACTCCATTCGATGAGCGATTTTATACCATCTTTGGAGCGCCGCCTCTACGATTTTATGCAGCGGACGGATTATCGGCCGATGAAGCAGCATGAATTGGTCCGGGCCCTCAATGTCGCGGCTGGGAAACGGCGCGATGTGCGCAAAGCACTGAAAAGCATGGAGGCGCAAGGACAAATCGTATGCTTGCGCAAGAATCGTTGGGCGTTGCCGGACGACCGGAAAGTGCTTACGGGCGAATTATCCGTACATCCTGACGGGTACGGGTTCGTCACGCCGGGAGAACGCGATCAGCCGGACATTTTCATCGGACCGCGCAGCATGGGAACGGCCCTGCACGGGGATCGCGTTCAGCTGGCTCTGACAGGAGCGCGCCGGCGCCGAAGGGGGCGACGCGCCGATAATAGGAAGTCCGCCGAGTCGGCGCAATTGTCCGGCAAGGTCGTACGGGTGCTCCAGCGCGGGTATAAGCAATTGGCCGGCCTCCTCAAGGTCACACCGCATTATCAATACGTCATTCCCGACAATCCGCGTATCCAACAGAACGTGCGCGTGGAATCCATCGCACCGGAGGCCCGGTCCGCGGACGACAATCATCGCGTCGTGGTAAAGCTTCTCGAGCAGGACAAGCCCGGAGCGGCCATTCCGGGGACGGTAATCGAAGACCTCGGTCCGGCCGATGCGCCGGGCGTGGATATGTTGGGCGTCCTGCGCAGTCACGGCCTGGACGAAACCTTCCCGGACAAAGTGGAACAGGCCTCCCGGGCCCTGCGTCCTTGCGCAGCGCCCGCCGATGAAAAGCGCCGCCGTGATCTGCGCAAGGAATTGCTGTTCACGATCGATCCGGAAGACGCGCGCGACTACGATGACGCCGTCTCCCTGCAGCGTCGTTCGGATTCGCATTGGGAACTGAGTGTGCACATCGCCGATGTCGCAGCCTATGTCGAGCCCGAATCAACGATCGACAAGGAAGCGCGTGCGCGTGGGAACAGCGTATATCTGGTGGACCGCGTCATCACCATGCTGCCGCGCCACCTGACGGAGGAGGTCTGCAGCCTGGCGCCGAACACGGATCGCTACGCGCACACCGTGCGCATGACGATATCGCCGCGCGGGAAAGTGGTCGACTACGACACCTTCCCCTCCCTGATCCGTTCATCGGCCCGCCTCAATTACGAGCAGGTCCAGGCCTTTCTCGTCGATGGGCGCATGGACGGCATCGACGAATCCGTATGCGCCATGTTGAAGGACATGCACAAGCTCTCGGACATCCTGCGCAGAAAGCGTGCGCGCAACGGGTCCATTCTGTTCGAGATGCCCGAAGTCCGGTGTGTGCTCGATAAAGACGGTGAACCAGTGGATATCGTGCCACGCAAGGCTTACACGGCGTATCATCTCATCGAGGAATTCATGCTGGCCGCGAACCAGACGGTCGCCCGGTGCATCGCCGAAAAGGGCTATCCCGCGGTGTACCGGATTCACGAGCCGCCGGACGAGGAACAGTGGGAACGGATTGCCACAGATTTGAACGCGCTAGGTATCAATGCGCCTGCGCAGACGCGCGCTGACCTGAACGACATCGCCGAAAGCGTCGCGGGCGAACCCGCCGCGCATATTGTGAACCTGGCCATGCTGCGCAACCTCAAACGGGCCGTGTACTCGAACGAACGCGCCGAACATTTCGGCCTCGCTTTTTCGCATTATCTGCACTTCACCTCGCCCATTCGACGCTATGCCGACCTGATCGTCCATCGCGTCCTGAAAGCCGTCGAACGAAACGAGCCCGCGCCCTATTCCGGCGAGGAAATCCGTGACACGGCGGAACATATCACCAAGACCGAAAAAGAGGCCGACGACGCGGAACAGGAAAGCATCATACTGAAGCGGATCGACTATTATGCGGCCCGGCTGGACGCCGGCGATATCGGCCCCTATCGCGCGTTGGTTACGTCCATGACGCGCCGGGGACTGCTGGTCGAACTCGTGGACACGTTGCAACGAGGCCTGGTACCGTTCGCGCTGATCCCGCGCGATCATTATGACATCAACGAGGCCCGCAATCGCGCCGTCGGCCGCCATACGCGGCACGCCTGGCATATCGGGGACTTGCTCGACGTAGAGATCGTGCGCGTGGACAAAGCGCGTAAACTCATCGACTTCCGGCCCGTCGGTTCGGGCGCGACCGGTCGCGAAAAACCGCGCCGCCGAAAGAAGAACAGGCGCTCGTAGCGCGCGCTTACCAAACTTCGTACCGTATTGCTTCTACCGGATCAGATGAATCAACTGCTGTTCTTCCCCTTCGCGTTCGATATCGAAGACTACGGCACTGACCCGTTCGTTCAGGAACTCGCGAATAAAGTACTCCGCGCGAGCCGGACTGGTCATCGGCATGGAATTGACCTTACGTACAATGTCTCCGTTTTGGAACCCGGCGGCTTCGTAGAGGACATCTTCGCCCAGCATATCGAGTTGGAACCCCGTGATCCGGTCTTCCGTCTCGTGGTAATCCGGTTGCATGGCCATGAAGATCGCCGTGAGCCGTTCGGGATCGTCTTGCAATTCATCGAAATAATCCAATAGCTCGTCGCGCTGAAAGACCCAACGATTGTCGCCGATGCGCTTCCCGAAGCGGCTCGTATCGAGCGCGGGCATATCTTCGAAACGCGCGGGCACATCTTCTTCCTGCTCGGCTGTTTCCACCCGCGTTTCCTCCGGCGCACCCGTGCCACTGAAGCTCAGCCACAGCTCCTCTTCTTCCCCCGCCTGCCCCCGCAACACAATGCGATCGCGGTAAATGCTTACGACCTGCATGGCCTCGACCTCATCGCCCTCTTGGAGAAGATGCTGCCGCCGCTGCTCGACGTCGTCCAGAATGGCGTGACGCGTCCCGCTGTGCGTCGGCGCCTCTTCACCAGGATAGGCAAAGAACGTGCCCGCCAGGCGGAATCGCTGTCCCAGCGGCCCTGTTCGCGGCGGCGCGGTACCCTCGATCCGTTGTATCGTAGACCATGACCCCGCTTCGAACGTCGCGGGTTCCGGCCAGTCATGGGCGTCTTCATCAGGAGGCGCCAACTCGGCCGCCGGATCCACGGAAGGGAGTTGCCAATAGGCATAGGCGAACCAGCACCCGGCCAGAACGGCCAGTGTCACCACCGTCCGGCGGGCGAATCGAAAAAAGCGGTATGGCGAAACATTCATCGGTCCAGTACAGTCAGGTGGCGGATAAAGCCGGCTATAAGCCGGATTCTGTCCCGCTAAAGCGGGATCGGCCATTTATCTATGCAATCAACCCGGAACCGCTCCCGCCGGCGGCGGAATTGAAGCGGGCCGCTTCCGGTTCCCTATTTGATCTTGCTCCGGGTGGGGTTTGCCCTGCCCCCTTCGTCGCCTCCGGGGCGGTGGTCTCTTACACCACCTTTTCACCCTTATCCCGCATATACATTCGCATCGAATGGATGGACGGGACGGTATATTTTCTGCGGCACTTTCCGTCTCCTTCGATATCGCAAAGGAGCCTCCCGTTATTGGCGAGAGCACCCTGCCCTGTGGAGTCCGGACTTTCCTCCCCGCACCTACATGGGCGGAAAACATTCTGCGCATGTAGGTGCGGGGCGACCGATCACCGGCTTTATCCACCGTCACTACTATGCCTCATCAGGGGATATAATACAATAGCCGACCGCAATACATGCAGGTGGTCATGCTGTCCAGCTTCCGCGCGTCATGGCCCACCTGCGGTGGCAACTTCATGTGGCAACCGCCGCAGGTACTGTGTTCGACCGGTACCAATGCATAATCGCCATGATGCTTGAAGACCCGCTCGTATCGGGCCAGCCAATCCGGATCAACATCCGCTATCAGCGTCCGGCGTTCGGTCTTGAGATCGATGAGCTCCTTCTCCACGTTGGCCGCCCGTTCCTTGAACCGACCGATCTCTTCATCGACCACCTGCTGTTCCGCGCGAAGCGCTTCGGTCTTCTCATCGCGAACGGTCCCGGCGTTTTCCGTCGCCTCCATCAATACCAGTTCGCGTTCTTCGATCTCCTGAATCTCTTCTTCCAGCGCGCGGATCTGCTTTTCCAAGGCCCGATAGTCGTCGTTATTCTTCACTTCAAATTGTTGCTGACGAAACTTCTGAATGCGTTCCTTACGATTCTCGACTTCGGCGTC